>CAZZWY010000745.1:0-1112 GCA_964657785.1 uncultured Acetobacteraceae bacterium | reverse complement strand
GACGAACTGTCGCGCGGGCCCGCCCGCGAGCACGCCGGCCGCGTCGTTCGCGCCGACGATGCGCAGATCACGTTCGTCGACGACCCAGACCGCCTCCTGCATCGCGTCGATCAACGTCTGCCAGCCGGACGGCAGGCACGGGTCGGCGCCTCGGTCGAATTCCGGGCCTGCCGGCGAGTGCTCAGGCTGCACCGGCTGTCTCGCGTGCCGCTTCGAAGAAGTAGGCGACCTTCGAGCGCGGCGCCAGGTAGTCGAGCACCGGGGGCGGCAGCTGCTGCGGCCGCAGGCAACGGCGGATGCCCAGGCTCGGCGCCTGCTCCAGATCGAGGTGGAGCGCCTCTTCGGCTGGCACCCTGGTGTCGTGCACGAGCACGCGCGGCTTGAGCGGCCGGGACGAATTGACGCCGACGACGAGCGCATAACGGTCGTCGGTCAGCTGCACCGTCGAGCCGGCCGGGTAGACGCCCATCATCTTGATGAAGGCGCCGAGGATCGCCGTCTCGAATTGACTCTTGCCCTGCGTGAAAAGCAGCGACAACGACTCGTGCGGCGTTCGCGCGAGCCCCGGCCGGTGCGGATTGCACAGGTTGTCGTAGCGGTTGACGAGTGCCACGATGCGCGCGGCGAAGCTCATCCGGTCGGCGTTCAGCCGCATCGGAAAGCCGCTCCGATCGGCATGCTCGTGATGCTGGGCGAGCACCAGCGCGGCGCCGGGCGAGAGTTTCATCTTCTTGGCGAGCGTGACGCCGAGCGCGACGTGGTCTTCGTAGAACCGGTTCTCGGCGCTGGTGAACTGCTCTTCGTGATGGCGCACCCGCGCCGGCAGTTCGAGCTTGCCGATGTCGTGCAGCATCGCGCCGAGACCGAGGTCGATCAGTTCGGTCTCCAGGAGCCCGAAGGTCCTGCCCATCAGCATCGAGATCACGGTGACGTTGAGGGCGTGGTGCGACGCCTTGTCGCCCGCCGCGTCGGTCAGGAGCCGGATGCAGAGCTCGTCGGGGCCGAGCATCTTGGTCGACAGCGCCGAGACCAGCGCCTCGGCCTGCTCCCGCGCCTCCTGCGGGCGCTGGAGCACGAGGTCGGTGACCCGGCGGCAGTCGTCCGCCGCTTCG
>CAZZWY010000744.1:0-1175 GCA_964657785.1 uncultured Acetobacteraceae bacterium | reverse complement strand
GCCGCTCACCCTCTGCATCAGCGTCTTCGGCGAGGTGCCGGCGGGTCAGGCGCTGCTGCGATCCGGTGCGCGCGCCGGCGACGACCTCTACGTCAGCGGCACGCTCGGCGACGCGCGGCTCGCGCTCGAGGTCTTTCGCGGGCGGGTGTCGCTCGGCGCGGAGGCCTTCGAATCGGCCCGCCGCGCGATGGAGCGGCCGGTGCCGCGCGTCGGGCTCGGGCAGGCGCTGCGCGGCATCGCCTCCAGCGCGATCGACGTATCCGACGGCCTGCTCGGCGATCTCGGCCATGTGCTGCGCCGGTCGGGCGTCGGGGCGACCGTCGACATCGATGCGCTGCCGCGCAGCAGCGTGCTCGCGGCGATGCCGATCGGCCTGCAGCGCGAATGCCTGCTCGCCGGCGGCGATGACTACGAGCTCGTCTTCACCGCCGCGCCCGGCGCCGGCTCGCACCTCCGCGCCGCGGCAGCCGACTGCGCGGTCCCGGTCACCCGCATCGGCCGCATCGAGGCAGCCGCCGGCCTGCGTCTCGTCGATGCCGCCGCTCGCCCGGTCGAGAACCGGTTCGGGTCGTTCGACCATTTCAGGGCCTGAGCTTGAGCGCGCGCATGGCGACCTGGCGCTTCATGCGCTCGCATCCGGCGCACTGGATCGCCCTCGGCTTCGGCAGCGGCCTCTCGCCGATCGCCCCCGGCACCGCCGGCACCTTGTGGGCGTGGGCGGCGTTCCTGATCCTCGAGCCGCATCTGCGCGATTCGGAGTGGGCGCTCGTGATCGGCGCCGGCACGCTCGTCGGCTGGTGGGCGTGCACCGTGACTGCGCGCGACCTGGCGGTGGCCGACCCGGGCGCGATCGTCTGGGACGAGGTGCTCGCCTTCTGGTGCGTGCTGTGGCTCGTGACGCCGGCGAGTTTCGGTGCGCAGTTGGCCGCGTTCCTGCTCTTTCGCGGCTTCGATGCCGCCAAGCCCGGGCCGGTCGCCTGGGCCGACGCCCGTTTCAAGCTCGAGCGCGGCGCCGCGATCGGCTGGGCGCAGGGCTTCGGGATCCTGCTCGACGATTTCGTCGCGGCGCTTTGCGCCTTGCTGGTCATCGCGCTCTATCGATCTGCGCCCTGGAGGTGGCTGTGACCCAGTTCGAACCCGCCGTCCTCGCCCTGGCCGACGCCCTGCGCGCGCAC
>CAZZWY010000743.1:0-1579 GCA_964657785.1 uncultured Acetobacteraceae bacterium | reverse complement strand
GAGCGTGAGGGGCACGAGGGACGGAGCGAGCCCCGGTCCGGCGCGCGCAATGTCCCAGAAGCTCTCGAAACCGTCGAAACGGCGCTCGACGTCGATGCGAAAGGTCTCGACCGAGTGCAGGCCGGCAGCCGTCCAGAGCGCCTGCAGCCGCTCCGCCGACGAGACCTCCGCGCGCGGCGGCAGATTCGGGGCCACGCCGATCGCGGCCAGTTCGGCGTGGATCGCCACGTACGGAAAGCCGCCGCCCGGCACGTCCCAGGCGTAGGCCGAGACGCTGCCGCCGGGCCGCACGACGCGCACCATCTCGGCGACGCCGCGGGCCGGCTCGGGCACGAAGAAGATCACCAGCGCCATGACGGCGGCGTCGACGCCCGCGTCGGCGAACGGCAGCGTCATCGCGTCGCCGGGAACGAAGGTGGCGCCACCGGCGTCGGCCCGCGCCCGGGCGAACGCGAGCTGAGCCTCCGACGGGTCGATGCCGTGCAGCTGCGACGGCGCGCAGCGCTGCGCGAGCAGCTCGGTGAAGGCGCCGTTGCCGCAACCGACGTCGAGCCAGGCCAGTCCCGGGTCCGGTGCCAGCCAGTCGAGGAAGGCATCGCCGGCGAGGCGGCTCCAGCGGCCCATGAAGGCTTCATAGGCGGCGCCGTCGTCGAAGCGGATCGTTGCGGGTTCCATCGGCGGCCTCCGGGGTCTGCAGGGGCACCATCATGACCGCGCCGGCGCCGAAGGCAAGTCCGGGGCGACGGGCATCGACCGCTCGGCGCCGGCCGCGGCGCTCTACGACCAGATCTATGGCACGATCCCAGCGCACGCCCTTCCACCGATGCCAGTTCGGCCTCGAGGGCCCGACGCCGGCATTCGCGAGCGCGTTCGCCGCCTCGGTTCTCGTGCCGCCAGGAAACCTCCCCATGACCCGCCCCGCCGCCGTGCCCACCGTCCAGATCGACAACGACCGGGTCAAGGTCACCGAATGGCGCTTCGCCCCGGGGGCGGAGACCGGCTGGCACCGCCACGGCATGGATTACATCGTCGTCCCGATGACGACCGGCACGCTCACGCTCGACACGCCGTCGGGCGAGGTCCTGAGCCCGCTGACCGCGGGCCTCTCCTACACCCGGCTCACCGGCGTCGAGCACAACGTGATCAATGCCAATCCGGGCGAGTTCGTGTTCGTCGAGATCGAGCTGAAGTGACCGACCGTCGTCAGTAGCCGCGGGCCAGGTCGACCCGGTTCGCCGGCTCGGCGCCGCGCTCGACGGCGTCGAGGTTCGCGAGCGTCTGCGTCGCGATCACCGCCGGCTCGGTGCTGCGCACGTCGAGACAGAAGCGGACCTCCCCCGGGATCTTGGCGAAGGCGTGCTGGGCCGGGTCGGTGGCGACCTCGCCCACGGTAACCGTCGCGGGAAGCCCCTCCTGCTCCAGCCTGCCCCATAGGCCGTCGAGGCTGGCGATCAGGTCGGCGAGGGCGAAGACGGCGTCGCTGCGCTCGGATCGTGCGACGGCGCCGGAATGGCCGTAGCGCCCGAAGCAAGCAGCCTTTCGGTAACGGAAGCTGCCGCTGATCGCCGTGACGAAGGCG
>CAZZWY010000742.1:0-1592 GCA_964657785.1 uncultured Acetobacteraceae bacterium | reverse complement strand
GGCGAAAACTTCGCGACGCCGCCCGGGCGTGACAAGTGCCGCGTTGCGAGCCGGCCCGAAGCCGGGAAACGGCCGATCGGGCGGACGAGCCCGGTGACGGATGTCAGCACGCGGATCCGCACGCGACTTCGGGGCGGTCGAAAGGACAGGAACGACGATGGCACGGAAAGGGCACGGCGAAGGCGCTTCGTGAGCACAGAGTGTGAACGCATTTCGGCGCATCCGGGGAAAACTTGATGCGGGGTACGGCGGCGGTCGGCGCGGGGCGGACCCCGCCGGACCGCTTCGGCGACCTACCTACAATGAACCGCATGCAACGTGTCGGTGGCATCAGTGCGGTTCTGCGGCCACCGTGGTGGTCGCTCGCGGCGTTCGCGTTCCTCGCCGCAGTCGGCAGCTGGGGCTGGGTCGCCTGGGATGCGGCCGAGGGCGGGACCTTCGACATGAAGGGCCTTGCCCTGCCGATGGCGTTGTTGCTGACGGCGGGCGCTGCGGGCGCTGCCGGTTTGCAGGCGCGGGCGAGTGCGCGGGAGCGGGGCCTCGCGGAGGCGCTGCACGAGTCGAGAAGCCGGATGCAGTGCATCGAGGAGGTGCTCGATGTCTGGGAGTGGCGTACCGACGCTGCCCACGTCGTCGTCGCGATGCGTCCGCCGCACGGCGCCGCAGCAGGGGACTGGCAGCGGGCCGCGCACGCCGGGCCGATCTGGGCGCTCTTCCGCGTCGCCGACGAAACTGCCTTCAAGGCCCGGATGCAGAGCGGCGCGCCCCTGGACGACATCCCGATCGAGCGCGTCGACGGCACGGGCCGGCGGCGCGGGGTTTTGCGCGGACGACCGCTTCGCGACGTCCTCGGCGGCTTCGCCGGTTACGTCGGGGTGGTGCGCGAAGGACCGGCGGAGGCGCCGCCGGTCGGCGCCGCTGCCAACGGTCTGGCCGCACCGGCCGCCGACAGTGCCGGCGCCGAGCAGGAATCGTTCAGCTACACGGTCTCGCACGATCTGCGCGCGCCGATCCGGGTCGTCGAGGGCTTCACGAAGATCATCAAGGAAGACTACGGGCGGCTGCTCGACCGCGTCGGCAACGACCACCTCGACCGCGTCCTCGGCGCGGCGGCGCGGATGAACAACATGATCGACGCGCTGCTGGCGCTCTCGCGTCTGGCCTCCCAGCCGCTGGCCCGCCAGCCTGTCAACCTCTCGCAGCTCGCCGGCTACGTCGCCGACGATCTGCGTCGTCAATGGCCGGATCGCAGCGTGACGCTGACCGTCGAGCCGGGCCTGCAACTGCACGGCGACCCGACGCTGCTGCGCGTGGTGCTCGAGAACCTCCTCGGCAACGCCTGGAAGTACACCGCGAAGAGCAGCCAGCCCGAGGTCAGTCTGGAGCGTCACCCGGAGGCGGCCGACACGTTCACGGTGCGCGACAACGGCGCCGGGTTCGACATGCGCTTCGCCGACCGCCTGTTCGGCGTCTTCCAGCGGCTGCACAGCGCCAACGATTTCGCCGGCACGGGAATCGGGCTGGCGTCGGTGCGGCGCATCGTTCGCCGGCACGGCGGCGAGATCTGGGGCGAGGGCGAGGTCAACCGCGGG
>CAZZWY010000741.1:0-1608 GCA_964657785.1 uncultured Acetobacteraceae bacterium | reverse complement strand
CCTGCCTGGCGCGGCGTCGACCCGGCGCTGCGCCTGCCGTTGCCGCTGCCCTACGACGACGGCGCGGCCGCGGTGCTCGCGAACTGCGAAGCGAACGGCAGTGCGGCCGCGTCTCCGGTATCGATGTCGCGAACGTCGATTTCCGTGTCGCAAGCCGACAGCAATCCCAAAGGAGACCACGAATGAGATTCTTTCGCTCGATCTGCGCGGGCGCCGCGCTGGCCACCCTCGCGCCGTGCTGGACCGCCTCGGCGTTCGCCGCCGATGCCCCGATCGAACCGGTCAAGGTCACGGCCGTCGCTTACTTCGATTTCAACGCGGCCGCGCTGCGCACCGAGGACAAGCCGGCGCTGCTGCAGGACGTCGGCAAGATGCAGCACGTGACCTGGCAGTCGGTCACGACGACGGGCCACACCGACAGCGTCGGCTCGGCCGCGGGCAACGCGCGCCTGGCGAGCCGGCGCGCGCGTGCCGTCAAGGCCTACCTCATCGCCAAGGGCATCGATCCGTCGCTGATCCGCACCGAGGCGCGGGCGTCGGGCGCGCCGGTGGCCGACAACGCGACGCCCCAGGGCCGCGCGAAGAACCGCCGGGCCGAGGTCATCTTCGAGGGCGTTCGCGCGCCCTGATCGCGACGCGCGGCACGCCTCGCGGGCAGATCAGGGCGGCGCACCCTCCACGAAGCCGAGGGTCGCCGTCAGCAGCGCCAGCAGCAGCGGCTGCACTTCCGCCGCCCGCTCGGGCAGGTAGTCGAACGGCAGCTGCTCCTCCATGTAGCTGCGCTGCGTCATCTCGAGCTGCACCGCGTGCACGCCGCGCGCCGGGTCGCCGTACTGGCGGGTGATGTAGCCGCCCTTGAAGCGGCCGTTGAGCACGGCGGTGTGTCGCGGCGTCCCGGCGGCGATCGTCAGCAACGCCGTGGCCAGCGCCGGGTCGCAACTCGCGCCGTTCGCCGTGCCGAGGTTGAGATCCGGCAAGGTGCCTTCGAAAAACCGCGGCACGACCGAGCGGATCGAATGCGCCTCCCAGAGCGCGACGCGCCCGTGCAGGGCGCGCAGCCGGTCGAGCTCTTCGCGGAGCTTCGCATGGTACGGGGCCCAGACCGCGTCGCGCCGGCTCGCGATCTCGTCGGCCGCCGGCACGTCGCCGGCCGCGTAGATCGGCGTCTTGTCGAAGGTGTCGACGGGGCAGAGGCCGGTCGTGTCCTGCCCGGGGTAGAGGTTCGCGTCGTCGGGCGGCCGGTTCAGGTCGACAACGTAGCGCGAGTGGGTCGCGACGAGCACCGAGGCGCCGAGCGCCCGGGCCGCGTCCGCGTAGAGCCGTTCGAGGTGCCAGTCGGTGTCGGGCACCTGCCGCGCCTCGGCCGTGAAGCGGGCGGCAAGCGCGGGCGGCAGGTGGGTGCCGGCGTGCGGCGTCGAGATCAGGAGGGGCCGGGTGCCCGGGTGGAACCGGAAGGCCGGCTCCGCCGTGGTGAAGTTCGTGGCGACGTTCATCGTCCGCATTTTCGCGCCCCGGACCGCCGCGAAGAAGCCTTACAGCCGGCCGCCCGCCGCCCCCGGAATCCAGTCCGTCCCGGCGAGCGGCACGCCCGCCATGGCCGCGGCTTCG
>CAZZWY010000740.1:0-1619 GCA_964657785.1 uncultured Acetobacteraceae bacterium | reverse complement strand
GCTGCGCGCGAGGGAGCGCAGGGCGCACAGCCTCGAGTTTGGAAAGGCGCTGGCGGAACGGCTCCGAGAGCATGGCCATCGCGTCACATTCGACGGACGCCTCGGCGTCCTGGCTTTCGTTGACCTCAGGATGCGGCTTCGGTTGCTGTGGCCGACGCTCGGTGAATTCGGTCAACTGTGGCGAATTCGCGTGGACCGGATCAGCCGCGACGTCGACTTCGATCTCCTAGTTCGGATGGAGGGACCGTACCGCCCGAAGGACTTTTTCATTGTGCCGCCGGCAGATGTTGTGGTCCGATTCCCCCAGCGGCTAACAAGGCAAGTTCCCGGCGAGCTACACCGGTTCTGGTACAAGGCGGCGGAGGATCTACTGAAGCAGATCCGGAGCCTTACAAATTCGAGCTGAGGCGGAAAATGGCAGCCGGGTCACTTTTCCGAAAGACGACGGGCCCGAGCAGGGCCCGATCCGATAGCGACGATTCCGTCGTCGCTCCAGCGGTGACTGATGAGCGTGCATGGGCCATGCTGTCGAGGGCACGATCATCTGTCTCGACACATTTTCGAAAAACGCCAAAAGGCCCCACGAGAGCCAAGGCTCCGCTCAGGGCATGCCAGATGCTGGGTTGATCATTCCTGCCGACGATCGATGAAAGCCACGCAGGCATTCAACGCTGCAGACATTGCAGCACTAGCGCCAGGTCTGCGGCAATCGCCTGATCGATTTCTTCTGTCAGCAGCGCTGGGGCAAAACGCTCTGCGCAAGAGTGTTCGATGCCTCGAGCCACCTTTTGAGCATCGGCCGCCGGCAAAAACTTCGCGATCTCGATCAGCACCAGGCACAGAAGGTCCTGGCGCGCACTGAGCATGTCGAGTCGCGAGGATTTCATGGCTGTTGTGTTGTTGGACCGAGCCGCAATCATGACGCCAACGGCTCGACCTGTCGTCCAGCCTTCGGGGGTGTGCTGCCCCCATCTGGGGGCACCCGTTGTGGGGCCGATCGGCAATCGCAGGACCTCGTCGTCCGGCCGCTTCAGACGTAATAGTCCGACCAGCACCGTCATTGCACCACCGTTCGTTGCCCGGCAGCATCTGAGCTGATGGAGTGCACGCCCGCTTGATGGTGTGCACCAAGGGAGATGGTGCACACCATGAGGGATCAAGCAAGCGGGTCTGGTCGGGTCCGTCGCAATCATGGCCAGGCCTTCAAGGACGACCTGATCGCGCAGAGCCTGGTTGCCGGGGCGTCGGTGTCAGCGATCGCGATGAAGGGCGGCATCAACGCCAATCTTCTGTTCAAGTGGCGCCGTGAACGCCTCAGGGCGATGGCGCGAGGCGTGGCGGCGGCCGCGACGTTGCTGCCGGTCTGCGTGATTCCGGACATCGAGCCCGTGCCGCCATCGCAGCCGAGTCCGTCCGTCGGTCCGGCGGTCAACCGAGGTACCCGCGCTGGCGTCATCGAGGTCGAGATTGCCGGTGCCCAGCTGCGGCTTCGCGGCGCCGTCGACGAGGCCACGCTCAGCAGCGTTTTGCGCGCTCTGCGGCGAAGCGAATGATCGGCCCCCGCGCAGGGACCCGTGTCTGGCTCGCCGCGGGCGTGACCGACATGCGCTGCGGCATCG
>CAZZWY010000739.1:0-1652 GCA_964657785.1 uncultured Acetobacteraceae bacterium | reverse complement strand
CTGCGGGTCGGACTGTTTTGCGCCTGTGGCGGGCGGGCGCGAGGATACCCGGTTTCACCGGCCCGCCGATCCGCGCGGGTCGCTGCCGGGACGAGCATGCCGCTTGCACCAGCACCGCGCCATCGCCGTTCGCGGGTCGACCGCGGTCTCGGCCCGTGCTAGTGGCCTGTCCCCTGCGAACGCGTCGTGCCGCTCAGCGATACATCCAGTCGCGCGTCATCGGGAAGGGGTCCATCCCGGCGCCGAGCTTGCAGGCGAGCAACTGGTAGATGTTCATCCAGTTGTCGCGAAAGCCGACCGCGCTGCCGGCGAGATAGACGCGCCAGATGCGAAAGCGCTTGTCGCCGGCCATGCGGCGCGCCTCCTCGGGGTGGGCGTCGAGCCGGTTGGCCCACAGGGTGAGCGTTCGCGCGTAGTGGCGCCGCAGCGACTCGACGTCGACCACCTCGAGCCCCTGCTCGGCCATGATCCTCGCGACGTCGCTCAGATGCGGCAGCTCGCCGTCCGGGAACACGTACCGGTCGATGAAGTCGCCGGCGCCGCGGCCCACTTGGCGCTTCTCGGGATGGGTGGCGGTGATTCCGTGCATCAGCATCGCGCCGCCGTCCTTGAGGAGGCGGTTCATCTGCTCGAAGTACAGCGGCAGGTTCTTCATGCCCACGTGCTCGAACATGCCGACGCTGGTCAACTTGTCGAAGCCACCGACCTCGGGCACGTCGCGATAGTCCTGCAGCCGGACCTCGCAGCGGTCCTCAAGCCCGAGCGCCGCGATGCGGGCCTTCGCGTAGGCGAACTGGTTCTCCGACAGCGTCACGCCGACCGCGTGGGCGCCCTGCTGGGCGGCGCGGATGACGAGCGCGCCCCAGCCGCAGCCGACGTCGAGCAGGCGGTCGCCCGGCGTCAACCGGACCTTGCGCAGGATGTGGTCGAGCTTGTCGACCTGCGCCTGGTCGAGCGTGTCGTCGTCGTGCCGGAAGTAGGCGCACGAGTACAGCATGTTGTCGTCGAGGAAGAGCTTGTAGAAATCGTTGGAGACGTCGTAGTGGAACTCGATCTTCTCCTTGTCGCGCGTGCGGCTGTGCGCCAGCATGCGCGCCAGCAGGCCGGGCTCGGGCCGCGTGAATTCGTCTTCGCCGGTGGTATCGGACAGCAGGACGCCGACTTCGAGGATGTCGTCGATGGTGCCTTCGAGATCGATCTCGCCTTCGACGTAGGCGGTGCCGAGATTGCCGATCGTGGGGTTCAGCAGCGTGCGGATCGCCGACATCGACTTCAAGCGGATCAGCACCGTCGGCTTCGGGCCCATCTCGATCCGTCGACCGGAAGGCAACTCGATGGCCAGCGGCATCTCGTCGCCGGCACGCGACACGATCCAGCGCTCCAGCTGCGACTCGAACATCACTCCCCCAGGGTTGACCCGCCCGTCGAAATCGCGATCTTAGCGAGCGGGTCTTTCGCCTCGCAACTCACGGCGTTCGACACGGCGGTGTCCGATTCTGCGGCCAGAGAGGCGGGCAGCCTACGGAATTCTTGCGTTTCCGGGCGCCGGCGATGCGCGACGCGCCTCCCGCGCAGCGGGCCGCAGGGCTTGTGACACAATGCCGTCCGTCGTGCGGGGGCGTGGCCGCGGTGGCGAAATTGGTAGACGCGAT
>CAZZWY010000738.1:912-1671 GCA_964657785.1 uncultured Acetobacteraceae bacterium | reverse complement strand
TTTCAGCCATCGAACACCCCGGCGAGGCGCCCGGGCCCGACGCCCCGTGCGACGAAAAGCGCGCCCGACCGCGGCGACTGCGCGAGCGCGCTCTCGCCGACGCCGCTGCGCGCGGTCGTGATGTAGAGGTCGTTCAGCGCCGGGCCGCCGAACGCGACGCCGCTGACGTGCGGCGCGGGCACGACGACCGTGCGCAGCACCCGGCCGGAACGCGCCTCGCGCTGGGTGACCCGCGAGCCACCCCAGTGCGCGACCCAGAGCTGCCCGGCGGCGTCGACCGTCATGCCGTGCGGGTCGCCTTCGTAGCGATTGAACTCGACCAGCACGCGCTTGTTCGAGAGCGCGCCGCTCGCCGAAAGATCGAAGCTGAAGATCGTCTTTGCGAGACTGTCGGCGTGATAGAGCGTGCGACCGTCGGGGCTGAACGCCGGGCCGCTCGGCAGGCGGTAGCCGGTCTCGACGACCTCCGGGACGCCCGCGCCGGCCCAACGGTAGAGCTTCCCGTCAGGCCGGTCGAGGTCGCGCTCGGCATCCCGGGTGTTCGACGTGCCGAACCAGAGCCGACCCTGCGCGTCGGCCTTCGCGTCGTTCAAGCGCAGGGCCGCCGCCTCGTCGTGGAGCGGGTACAGCATCTCGGGGCGCAGTTCCGGCGCCAGCTCGAGCGCCGCCACACCCTGCGCGAAACCCGCCAGCCAGCCGCCGCGACGGCGTTCGACCAGCCAGCCGGTCGGCTGGGGAAGCGCCCAGCGGCGCTGCACG
>CAZZWY010000738.1:0-902 GCA_964657785.1 uncultured Acetobacteraceae bacterium | reverse complement strand
GAAGGTGGCCGATCTGAAGCGGCTGTTCCCGGCGGATTACCGCGACAAGCCGGTTCTCGTCGCCACGGCGTCCGCGACCGACTAGGCGGCCGGCGCGTCAAAGCGCCATTTCAGCTGCACGCCGCCCGCCGGCGTGAACGCCAGGGCCTCGTCGCCCTCCGGGTCGAGGAAATAGAGCGACGCGTCCCGGTCCTGCCAGACGGGCCCCGCGCCGAGCCGGCAGGCGGCATCCCAGACGAGTTCGCTCTGCATCAGGACCACCCGGCGTCGACGACGAATTCCTGCGCGGTGATCATCCGCGCCGTGTCGGCGGCGAGGAAGACGACCATGTTGGCGATGTCGGCACCGACGATGCGGCCGGGCAGGCACTGGTTGCGGTCGAGCTCCTCCTCGCCCGCTGCATCGACCCAGAGGGCGAGCTGGCGCTCCGTCATCACCCAGCCCGGCACGACGCAGTTGACCCGGATGCGGTGCGGCCCGAGTTCCCGGGCCAGAACGCGCGTGAAGCCGCTCATCGCCGACTTGGCGGTGGCGTAGACCGACAGCGATCGGCTCTTGGTCATCCAGCTCGTCGAGCCGAGGTTGACGATCGCCCCGCCGCCGCGTTCACGCAACGGTCCGATCGCCGCCTGCGTCGCGAAGTAGTGCGAGCGCAGGTTGACCGCGACCCGGCCGTCGAAATACTCCGGGGTGACCGCCTCGAGCGAATGCCGGTCGTCGTCGGCGACGTTGTTGACGAGCACGTCGAGGCCGCCGAGCCGGGCGACGAGCGTGGCCATTGCGGCCAGCAGCATCGGCACGTCGGTCACGTCGCAGTGCTGGAAATGGACGTCGGTCAGGTTCGCGGCGAGCGCCTGACCGGCCGCCTCGTCGCGGTCGAGGAACCCGACGGCGCAGCCCTG
>CAZZWY010000737.1:1386-1678 GCA_964657785.1 uncultured Acetobacteraceae bacterium | reverse complement strand
GGACCCTTTTGGACGGTCTGCTCGGCCACGCCGGATCCATTCACACCTTCTGAGCGGTCTCTTCCCCGCCGCTGGCGCAGCGCCTCGCTCGATGCCCGGGTGCGAGAATCCCTGCCATGCTGCAATCGCTCACGATCACCCGGCCCGACGACTGGCATCTCCACCTGCGTGACGGCGCCGCGATGGCCGCCGTGCTGGCCGATTCCGCTCGCCAGTTCGCCCGCGCGATCGTCATGCCGAACCTGAAGCCGCCGGTGACGACGGCCGCGAGCGCCGTCGCGTACCGCGAACG
>CAZZWY010000737.1:0-1376 GCA_964657785.1 uncultured Acetobacteraceae bacterium | reverse complement strand
CGGCCGCGCGGCTCCGTCTTCGAGCCGCTGATGACGCTCTATCTCACCGATACGCTCCCGGCCGACGAGATCGAGCGGGCGAAGGCGGCCGGCGTGGTCGCGGTCAAGCTCTACCCGGCCGGTGCGACGACCCACAGCGATGCCGGCGTCACCGATCTGCGAAAGACGTCTGCGGCGCTCGAGGCGATGCAGCGCCTCGGCCTGCCGCTGCTCGTCCACGGCGAGGTGACCGACCCGGACATCGACCTCTTCGACCGGGAAAAGGCCTTCATCGACACCGTCCTGATCCCGCTGCGCCGCGATTTTCCCGCCCTGAAGATCGTCTTCGAGCACATCACGACACTCGAGGCGGCCGACTATGTCGCCACCGCCGATGCGTTCGTCGCCGCGACGATCACCGCGCACCATCTGCTCTACAACCGCAACGCGATCTTTGCCGGCGGCCTGCGCCCGCACTACTACTGCCTGCCGGTGTTGAAGCGCGAAACCCATCGACGGGCGCTCGTCGCGGCGGCAACGTCCGGCAGCGCGAAATTTTTCCTCGGTACCGACAGCGCCCCGCATGCCGCCCCGCTCAAGGAGCACGCCGCCGGTTGCGCCGGTTGCTACACGGCGCATTCCGCGCTCGAGCTCTATGCCGAGGCCTTCGACGCGGTCGACGCACTCGACCGCCTCGAGGGATTCGCGAGCGTGCACGGCCCGGCGTTCTACGGCCTGCCGCGCAATGCGGGGCGCATCACGCTGCGGCGCGAGGCGTGGCAGTTGCCCGAGGTGCTGCCGTTCGGCGAGGCCGAGCTCAAACCGCTGCGCGCCGGCGAGACCCTTGCCTGGAAACTCGTGGAGTCGACCGATGTCTGACCGCGCCGGCCGCGTCGCGCTGCTGATCGATGCCGACAACCTGTCGGGCGACGTCATCGAGCAGGCGATCGAACACCTCCTGAAGAACCACGGAGCGATCCATTTCCGGCGCGCCTACTGCAGCCCGCAGAAGGTGATCGAGCACATGGACATCTTCAGGCGCCATTCGATCCGGCCGATGGTGAACGTTCCGACGGGAAAGAATTCGACCGATATCGCGCTCGCCGTCGATGCGATCGACCTCGCACTCACCGAGCGCCCGGAGGTGATGGTGATCGCGTCGAGCGATTCCGACTATGCGCCGCTCGCCCAGCGCCTTCGGGAAAAGGGCTGCCGGGTGCTCGGCATCGGCCAGGCCGGCAAGACGGGAAGCGAATCGCCGCTCGCGTACGACGGCTTCGTCCCGGCCGCGATCGACCGCCCGGCCGGCGATGTGCGCGCACGGTTCGCACAGCGCGACGCCGAGCTGCGCCAGACGCTCGATCTGCTCGACGCGCTGCTCGAGTCGCCGCTCCGCC
>CAZZWY010000736.1:0-1696 GCA_964657785.1 uncultured Acetobacteraceae bacterium | reverse complement strand
CGCTCTCCCGGAGACCTTCCCCGATGACCCAGGAACTGATCGAAGCCCACGACCGCGGCGTGCTGACCTTGACGCTGAACCGCCCGGAGCGCCTCAACGCGCTGACCGGCACGATGGTCGACACCCTGCTCGCGACGCTGCGCCGCGCCGCGGTCGACCGCGAAGTGCGCTCAATCGTCCTCACCGGCGCCGGCCGGGCGTTTTGCGCCGGCGGCGACGTCAAGGCGATGGCCGAGAAAGAGGGCGCCGAGAAAACGCTCGAAGAACGCACGACCCACCTGCGCGAGCACATGGAGTGCACCCGCTTGCTGCGCGAGATGCCCAAGCCGACGATCGCGGTGGCCCGCGGCGCGGTCGCCGGTGCCGGGCTCTCGCTCGCGCTCGCCTGCGACCTGCTCCTCGCCGGCGACACGCTGAAGATGACCTCGGCCTTCGTCAAGGTCGGTCTCTCCGGCGATTTCGGCAGCACCTGGTTCCTGACCCGATTGCTCGGCCCGAGGGCGCGTGAATTCGCCCTCCTGTCGCCGATCGTCAAGGCCGACGAGGCACTCCGCATGGGCCTCGTCAACCGCGTCGTCGCCGATGCCGAGCTCGATGCCGCGGGCCAGGCCCTGGCGCGCCAGCTCGCCGACGGCCCGACGATCACGATCGGCCACATCAAGGCGAACCTGAACGCGGCGGAGCGGGGTGCGACGCTCGCCGAGGCGCTCGACCACGAGGCCATCCGCCACATCCGGTGCGGCATGACCGAAGATCATCTCGAGGCGGCGCAGGCCTTCGTCGAAAAGCGCACGCCGGCTTTCAAGAACCGCTAGTCACCCAGACACCAGGAGCATGCCCATGAATCCGTTTTCACTCGAAGGCAAGACCGCGATCGTCACCGGCTCGTCGCGCGGCATCGGCCGCGCGATCGCGATCGCGTACGCGCGCGCCGGCGCGAAGGTCGTCGTGACGAGCCGCAAGCTCGACCCCTGCCGGGCCGTCGTCGCCGAGATCGAGGCCGAGGGCTTCCAGGCGACCGCGATCGCCTGCAACATCTCGAGCAAGGAGCAGATCCATGCGCTCGTCGAGCAGGCTGAAGCCGCCTACGGGGCCGTCGACGTGCTCGTCTGCAACGCCGCGGTCAACCCGTTCTACGGCCCGATGGCCGCGATTCCGGACGACGCTTTTCTGAAGACGCTGCACGTCAACATCGTCTCGAACGCCTGGCTCATCAACCGCGTCGCGCCGAAGATGGCCGCGCGCGGTGGCGGCGCGGTCGTGATCGTGAGTTCCATCGCCGGGCTGACCGGCTCGCGCGTGCTCGGCGCCTATGCGATCTCGAAGGCTGCCGACCTGCAGATGGCCCGCAACCTGTCGCTCGAGTGGGGCAAGCAGAACATTCGCGTCAACTGCATCGCTCCCGGGCTCGTCAAGACCGATTTCGCCAAGGCCCTCTGGGACAACCCCGAGACGCTCTCCAAGGCGCTCGCGGCCAGCCCGCTCAACATGATCGGCGAGCCCGAGGACATCGCCGGCGCAGCGCTGCTGCTCGGCTCGAACGCCGGCCGCTTCATCACCGGCACGACGATCGTGATCGACGGCGGCGCCACCGTGCGCGGCGACGCCTGAACGAGGACCCTCCGATGACGTACACCCAGATCACCGCCGCGACCGACGACGCCGTCTGCACGATCACGCTCGACCGGCCCGACAA
>CAZZWY010000735.1:0-1704 GCA_964657785.1 uncultured Acetobacteraceae bacterium | reverse complement strand
AGCCGTCACCTCGGAGAGCACGCCCTTCAGCCGCTCCTCGAATTCGCCGCGATATTTGGCGCCCGCGATCAGCGAGCCCATGTCGAGCGCCAGCACCTTCTTGTCGTGCAAGCTCTCGGGCACGTCGCCGTTGACGATGCGCAGCGCGAGGCCCTCGACGATGGCGGTCTTGCCGACGCCGGGCTCGCCGATCAGCACGGGGTTGTTCTTGGTCCGCCGCTGCAGGATCTGGATGGTGCGGCGGATCTCGTCGTCCCGGCCGATAACCGGGTCGAGCTTGCCCTGCCGCGCCCGCTCCGTGAGGTCGATCGTGTATTTCTTGAGCGCCTCGCGCTGCGATTCGGCGTCGGCCGAGTCGACCGGCGCCCCGCCGCGGACACTGTCGACTGCCGCGACGAGCGCGGTCTTCGTCAACCCCGCCTCCTTCGCCGCACGGCCGGCATCGCCCTTGTCGTCGGCGATGGCGACGAGGAACATCTCGCTGGCGATGAAATCGTCGTTGCGCTTCTGCGCCTCGCGGTCCGCGATGTTGAGCAACCCGGTCAGATCGCGGCCGATCTGCACCTGGCCATTGGTGCCCTGCACCTGGGGCAGGCGACCGATCGCCTGTTCGAGCGCCGTCGTCAGCCGCGGCACGTTGACGCCCGCGCGCTGCAGCAACGAGCGCGCCGAGCCGTCCTGCTGGGCGAGCAGCGCGGTCAGCAGGTGCACCGGCTCGATGAACTGGTTGTCGCGCCCGACGGCGATGCTCTGGGCATCGGCCAGCGCTTCCTGGAACTTGGTGGTGAGCTTGTCGATTCGCATGGCAGAAAAATCCGGTAGAGACGATTGCGTAGAAGTGGGGCGCCAACCGTCTGTTTCAAGGAACCGATCCTGCAACTCGCCTCTCGAAACCGGTTGGTACGTCCCCACGTAATCGCCCTGTGCAGTATTCGATCGCTGTTCCCCGACTCCCGAACAAAACCCATGAGCGACATCCGAAAACCCGGTCAGGTCACTTCCCCATCCGTAGCGTCGCGACGCGACCGCCGCGGCTTCATCGTGCTGGCGGGCGCCGCACTGGTGGGCATCGCATGGGCCGCGACGCGTCGTCCCGCCCTTGCCGCCTCCGCCCCGCTCGCGCCCGCCGGTCCGGTCACCATCGTGCCGTTCACCGATGCGGGCGTGCGACAGGCCCCGGTGACCGTACCGAGGATCTCCAAGACCGACGACGAGTGGAAGAAGCAGCTCGACGCGGAACAGTTCCTGGTCGCGCGGAAGGCCGGGACCGAGCGTCCCTTCACCGGCGTCACCTGGAACAACCACGAGAAGGGTCTGTATCGCTGCGTGTGCTGCGATACACCGATTTACGACTCGGAGACGAAGTTCGAGTCGGGCACCGGCTGGCCGAGCTTCTGGCAGCCGATCGCGCCGGAGAACATCGCCAGCATCCGTGACACGAGCTACATGATGACCCGCACGGCCGTGTCGTGCGCGCGCTGCGACGCGCACCTGGGACACGTCTTCGACGATGGGCCGAAGCCGACCGGCCTGCGTTACTGCATGAACTCGGCGGCGATGAAGTTCGTCAAGCACGCATGACCCGCGCATCACCGCGCGCCCTTTTTCGACGAGGCCCGGCATGACCAGCAAATCCTTCATCAAGCGCGCCATGAGCGCGACGATCGCCAGCAGTGTCTTCGCGCTGTCGGCCTGCGGCCTGGC
>CAZZWY010000734.1:0-1760 GCA_964657785.1 uncultured Acetobacteraceae bacterium | reverse complement strand
CCAGCCGGACGCGGGCAGGAGCTTGCGGGGCTCGATGGTGGTGACGCGGTGCCCGAGGCGCACGAAGGCGTCCCGGCGGTGACGGCTCGTGCCCGACATGGGGCCGAGGTAGAGGACCGACAGGCTCACGGCCCGAACCGACCGGCGAGATTTCCGCTTCGGTCCTGCATCGACCGGCCTGTCACACCAACTGCTCGTAGAGCCGCAACGCTTCGCCGCCATAGCGCGCCCAGCCCCCGATCGAGCGGACGCGCACCAGCGCGGCGGCCCGCATCCGCGCCTGCAGCACCGGGTCGTCGGCGAGCGCCTGCAGCCGCTCGGCGAGCAGGTCGTCTCGCTGGGCCTCGACGATGAAGCCCTCGATCCCGTCCGAGAACAGATCTTCGGCGCCGGTGTTGCGCGAGGCGACGACCGGACACCCGCAGGCGAGCGCCTGAGCCATCACCATCGCGAGGCCTTCCTCGATGCTCGGCAGCACGAGCGCATGGCTGCGGCTCATCAGCGATTTGAGTTCAGGTTGCGGCACGTGACCGATCAATCGGACGTCGTCGGTCAACAAGCCGAGCGTGCGCATGTGAGCGACGACCGCCTCCTCGGCGACGCCGGCGATCGTCAGGCTCTTTCCGGGGTGCTGCAGGGCCTGGTAGGCCTTCAGCAGATAGGGAACGCCCTTGCGCAGGCTCACCCCGCCGACGAACAGCAGATCGAACCGTTCGCTCGCCGGCGGATCGACCGGATGGAACCGGCCGAGATCGACGCCGTAGGGGAGGACCTTCACCGCGGGGCCCGGGATGCCGCGGGCGATGAAGGTGTCGCGGACGAAGGTCGACGGGACGGTGATGATGTCGGCCGACGCGTACTCGGCCTCTTCGCGCTCGATGATGCGCGGGTCGACGCCTGCGAACGCAAGGCCCCAGCGCCGGTGCTCCTCGAGCAGCACCTCGTTCTGGTGCCGGATGTGGGTGGAGCCTCGGTCGCACACGTATTTCATCCCGCGGCGACGCGCCTCGCCGCCGGTCGCGAGGCCGCACCCCGACAGACCGACGAAGACGTCGGCCTCCGGAAGCGTCCGGGCGACGAAGCCGTCGAGCGAAGTCCGGTCCCAGTACTCCCATTGCCGCAGGAATTTGAGGCCGAGGCGATCGCGCCATCCGGATGCCATGTAAGGCGTGTGAAGGTAGGGAAAGGTCCGGACTTTGGCCGTGGGCAGGCCCTCTTGCTTCAGCTTGAAGCGCGGATAGCCCGAATAGATCACTTCGAGCGCGCCCGCAGCATGCAACTGCCTCGCCAGATCGAAGCTGTGGAACTTGCCGAGCGTCGTCAAGACCGCCTTCATACCGCGGCGCTGAGGGAGTTGCCCGCCTGCCCCGGGTGAAGCAGCCGGCGCGACAGCCAGGAGCAGTAGAGGAGCATCGTCATCTCGAGCGCCAGCATCACCAGCATGATGCCGACCAGCCCCTCCGCCCGGCCTGCCACCCAGGCGAGCGGCAGGCACACGGCCGAAGCGATCAGGAACGGCCATGCGAGCGCTCGGTGCTCGTTGGTCGACAGCAGCAGCACGCGCGACACATGCCACCCACCGGCCGCGCCGGCATACACCATCGCCGTGAACATCAGCGCCGGGAGGAACGCGATGTGGCCCTTGGACCAGGCGTGGAGAACGCCGGGAGCCGCGAAGTAGACGATCACGCTCGCGACGGTCGCGAGTCCCGCCCCGAGCCACAAGGAGCGGCGGTAGAGCGCGCGCAGGGAAGGCAGGT
>CAZZWY010000733.1:0-1760 GCA_964657785.1 uncultured Acetobacteraceae bacterium | reverse complement strand
CGCCCAGCGCCGCCTCGCGCCCGACCGGCCGGCGCAGCACGCCGCCCATCAGCGCGGCGCCGGCGTAGAGCAAGGCGGCCGTCGTGAGGGCGCCGAAACCGGCGCCGGCCCGCTGGACCAGGGGCGTGCTCACGCCGAAGAGCCCCGCGGCGCCGAGCGCCAGCAGACCGCCGCGAAGCGCGGGCAGGGTGAGCTTCAGGCTCGCCACGGTCGATCGCTCCGACCGCGCTACCGCTCGCGCTGGCGCCGGAACGCGATCCAGCCGCCGATCGCGGTGACCGTCGCGACGCCGGCCACGACGAGCCAGAAACCGTGCGCGTGCTGCGCCAGCGGCACCCCGCCGACGTTCATCCCGAAGAGGCCCGCCACGATGTTGATCGGCAGCGCGAGCACCGTGACGATCGTCAGCACGAAGAGGCTGCGGTTGTTGTCCTCGTTGACCTGCGCCGCGACCTCCTCCTGCAGCAGCTTGATGCGTTCCTGGAGGCCATTCATGTCGCGCAGCACCACCGAGAACTCCTCGCTCGACTGGCGCAGTTCGAGCACGTCGACTTCCGTCATCCAGCGCGGCGGTTGCTGCAGCAGGCGGAACAGCGCCGCGGGTTCGGGCGCGAGCAGGCGCTGCAGCCGCACCAGCAGCCGCCTCAGGGCGCCCAGGCGAGCGCGTTTGCGATTCAGGCGGTCGGCGAGCAGGTCGTCCTCGATGCGGTCGACGCGCTCGGTCGCAGCACGGACGATGTCGACCAGGGTGTCGGCCTGCGCGCGCATCAGGTGCTCGAGCAGTTCGGCGGCCGAGCGCAGGCGCTGCCCGCGCTTGACGGCGGTGCGCAGCCGGTCGACCGAGCGCAGCGGATGGGTGCGGGCGGTGACGACGAGGTGCCGCTCGACGTTGACCCAGAGCGTCGCGATGTCCGAGGGCTCGAACGAGAAGTCGAAATGGACGTCGTTGACGACGGCGATCAGGGCGTCCTCGGTGCGCTCGATCCGCGTCGAGTAGACGCCGGACGAGACCATTTCGTAGAACTCGTCGGACAGGCCGGCGTGCTCTTTCAACCACGGAATGGCGCCGGTGTGGCCGACGTTGAAGTGCAGCCACAGAAAACGCGACTCGCCGGGCCGAATTGGCGCGGCCGCCCCCGGCATCGGCGCCAGGTGCCCCGGCAGTCGCGTCGACTCGAGAAACCGCGCCGCCGCGTCCCCGTCGACCGGGCTGCCGCCGGCGACCGGGTCGATCAGGAAGCCGCAGATCAGCCCCGACGCGTCGGCGCCGTAGGCCGTGCCGGACGCCGGCCTGGGCGCGGACTTCGACACGGTGGCGAGGCTCAATGCGCTTCTTCCCAGTTGGCGCCGACGCCGACCTCGGCGAGCAGCGGCACCTTCAGTTCCGCGACCGACGCCATGATGGCCGGCACCACCTCGCGCGCCCATTCGAGCTCGGCGTCGGGCACTTCGAACACCAGTTCGTCGTGCACCTGCATGATCATCCTCGTCGCGCGCTGCTCGCGGTCGAGGCGCTCCTGCACCGCGATCATCGCGAGCTTGATCAGGTCGGCCGCCGTGCCCTGCATCGGCGCGTTGATCGCCTGCCGCTCGGCGGCGCTCTTGCGAGGCCCGTTGCCGCCGTTGATCTCGGGCAGGTAGACGCGCCGGCCGAAGAGCGTCTCGACGTAGCCCTGCTCGCGCGCCAGCTGCTTGGTCTCGTCCATGTAGCGCTTGACGCCGGTGTAGCGGGCGAAATAGCGGTCGATGTAGGCGGTCGC
>CAZZWY010000732.1:0-1766 GCA_964657785.1 uncultured Acetobacteraceae bacterium | reverse complement strand
GCGCCTGCAGTCGATCATCCTCGAGACCGGCGCCGACCCGACCCACCTCGGCATCGAGGTGACGGAGTCGATGCTGATGCGCGACCTCGATTCCGCGCGCCGCACCTTGAACGAGTTCTCGGCGCTCGGCATCGAAATCTCGCTCGACGACTTCGGCACCGGGTATTCGAACGTCAGCACGCTGCGGGCGCTGCCCTTCGACGTGCTCAAGATCGATCGATCGCTCGTCCACGACGTGACGGCGGCGCCCGAGGACGTGTCGATCACCCGCGGCGTGCTCCAGCTGGCGCAGTCGCTGAAGATCAAGGTGCTCGCCGAAGGTGTCGAGACGGAGGGGCAACTCAACCTGCTGATCTCCAACGGCTGCGAGCTGATGCAGGGGTTCATCTTCAGCCGGCCGGTGCCGGCGGCGCAGCTCGAGGGGCTGCTGCGCGAAGGCCGGCACCTGCCGGAGGAATTCCTCAACCGCGCGGCCCGGCGCCGCAACCTGCTGCTGGTGGACGACGAGGAAAACGTCATCGCGTCGCTGCGGCGCCTGCTGCGCGGCGACGGCTACAACGTCATCGTCGCCCGCAGCGGCCAGGACGGCCTGGCCAAGCTGGCCGAGAACGACGTCGACGTGATCGTCTCCGACCAGCGCATGCCGGGCATGACCGGCGTCGAGTTCCTGCGCCGCGCGAAGGACCTCTATCCCGACACCGTCCGCATCGTCCTCTCCGGCTACACCGAGGTGCAGACGATCACCGACGCGATCAACGAGGGCGCGATCTACCGTTTCCTGACCAAGCCGTGGGACGACGAACGGCTGCGCGCCCACGTCGCCGAGGCGTTCCGCCACAAGGAGCTCGCCGACGACAACCAGCGTCTCGCCCACGAGGTCCGCAACGCGAACAGGGAACTCGCGAATGCGAACCAGCGGCAGGAAGACCTGCTGGCGCGGCAGCGAGAGCAGCTCAGTCTCGAGGCCGTCCGGGCGCTCAACGGCCAGGACCTGCTCGAGTACCTGCCGACGTCGCTGATCGGCATCGATTCGGACGGCGAGGTCGCCTTCGCGAACCGGCGCGCGCGCCAGCTGATCGGCGAAGCCCTGCCGCTGGTCGGGTGCCCGGCCGAACGAGTGCTGCCGGCCGAATGGCTGCCGTGGGAGGACTGCGACGGGTCGGCCCGCTACCGCTCGGTGGCGTATGCGGGGCGGCGCTACCTGCTGTCCTGCGCCGAGATGACCGAACCCGGCACCGCGCTGCGCGGGCACCTGCTCTCCTTCATTCCCGACACCACGGACATCGCCCCGACATGATCTTCGCCCCCCGCGCCGCCTTGCCCGCCCCCACGCAGCCGGCCCCGCTCGACACGCCCCCGGCCACCCTCTCCGCCGAAGCGCAGGCCGTGCAGGACCGCCTCAACCACCTGTTCCGCACCTCGCTGCAGCGCGGGCGCATCCACCCCCTCTACCTGCCGATCCAGAAGTACCGGCAGGGAAAGCTTCCGTCATGAATCTGCTGTTGGAACCGGAGCACGTGCTGGCGCGGGTCAAGCGGCTGCCGGCGCTGCCGCGTGCGGTTCACGCGCTCAACGAGGCGATGCGCAGCGAGACGGTCCAGGTCGACGCCATCGTGGCCATCGTCGGCACCGACCAGGCGTTGACCGTCGCCGCGCTGCGCCTGGCGAATTCGTCCTTCTACGGCGTGGCCGGCCGCGTCGTGACCTTGCGCGACGCGGTGCAGATCCTCGGCCTGCACACGCTCTCGGCGGCGGTGATGACGGCG
>CAZZWY010000731.1:0-1769 GCA_964657785.1 uncultured Acetobacteraceae bacterium | reverse complement strand
CGACCTGCGCCGCGGTGGCGGCGTGCAGGCCGCCTCGCGCGCCGCTGCCAGGGGCCGGCCGCGAGGCGGCGGCCGGGCTCCGCGCGTCCGCGGCGCCTGGCGCCACGATCCATTCGAGCGACAGCGCCTGCCCCAGCCAGGCCAGCAGCTCGCTCTTTCGCACCGGCTTGAGCACGAAGTCGGCGGCGGCGATGCCGACGTCGTTGTCGAGCCCGCGGTCGAACGCGTTCGCGGTGACGATCGCGACGGGCGCCTGGCTCAGGTGCTCGCGCTGCAGGGTCCGGATGGTTTCCCAGCCGTCGCTGCCCGGCATCGCCAGGTCCATGAGCACCGCATCGGGCGCGGCCTCGCCGCGGCGCAGCAGGGCGATGCACTCGTCGCCGCTCGCCGCCTGCAGCACGCCGAAGCCGAGCGGCTCGAGCACGTTGGCGAGCAGCTCGCGGTCGACTTCCTCGTTGTCGACGACGAGCACCGAGCGGCGCTTGCCGACGTAGCCGATCGGCGGGGCGACGGGTGCCGAGCGGGTCGCGGCGTCGGCCCGCACCTCGGGCAGGAAGAGCCGCATGCGAAAGACGCTGCCGACGCCCGGCGTGCTCTGGACCGTCATCTCGCCGCCCATCACGTCGGTCAGCATCTTGGCGATGGTCAGCCCGAGGCCGCTGCCGGCCGCGGTGCTGCCGGCCCGGCCACGCGCGAAGGGTTCGAAGACCTGGGCGATTTCCTCGGGGGCGATGCCGGGGCCGGTGTCCTCGACCTCGAACACCGCCATCTCGCGGGCGTAGCGAACCCGCAGCGAGACGCGGCCCGCGGCGGTGAACTTGACGGCGTTGCCGAGCACGTTGATGAGGATCTGGCGCAGCCGCCGCTCGTCGCTGCGAACGATCTCGGGCAGCGGCGCTTGTGGCAGGTATTCGAAGCCGATGCCGCGGGCCGAGGCCTGCAGCTCGAACAGGTGCGCGATCTGGCGCGCGCAGTCGGCGAATCGCATCGGCCGCAGATCGAGGCTCAGCTTGCCGCCTTCGATGCGCGCCAGGTCGAGCGTGCCCTCGATGAGCGAGAGCAGGTGGTCGCCGCCGCGGCGGATCACGCGCACGGCCTGCTTGCGGTGCGCCGGGATGAGCGGGTCGTCGTCGAGCAGCTGGGCATAGCCGATGATGCTGTTGAGGGGCGTGCGCAACTCGTGGCTGATCGACGAGATGTAGCGGCTCTTCGCCTGGTTCGCCAGGTCGGCGCGCTGCTTGGCGGCCTCGGCGACGCGCCTGGCGTCCTGCAGTGCCTGGTCGGTGCGGGCGTGCGAGTCGATCTCCTGGCGCAGGATGGCGGCCTGCTCGTTGAGCGCCTGCGTCTGCCGGTTGCTTTCCTCCTGGGCCACCTGACGGCTCTTCTGCGTCAGCACCAGCCACCAGGTGACGATGCCGGTCGCGACGACGAGCGCGGCGAAGACCTGCAGGTAGCCGACGCCGACGGCGCGGACGAAGCCGTCGCGCAGGCCCGCGGCGAGCGCCGCCGGCAGCGCGCGCTCGACGCCGACCCACTGCGCCGCCTGATGCCGCCAGATCAGCCAGAAGAGCAGCCCGAGGGCCGGCACGATCAGCGCCATCAGCAACAGGTAGCGGCCGAGTTCGGTGTCGAGCCGCTTCCAGACCGGTGCGGGCAGCAGCCGGCTCGCGGCCGCCTGCCACTGTGCCGACCAGCGCGCGGCCGGCTTGCACATGTCGTGGCAGCGCGCGTCGAGCGAGCAGCAGAGCGAGCAGATCTGCCCGAGATAG
>CAZZWY010000730.1:0-1776 GCA_964657785.1 uncultured Acetobacteraceae bacterium | reverse complement strand
AGCGCGAGCGACGAGTCGGCCGCGGCGAGCTGGGCCCGCGCCTGGCGAACGCGCGCCTGCAGCGAGCGGGGGTCGAGGCGCAGCAGCACCTGGCCGGTCTTGACGTGGTCGTTGAAGTCGACGAGCCGCTCTGAGACGGTGCCGCTGACCTGGGTGCCGACGGTCACGGTCGTGACCGGCTGCAGCGTGCCGGTCGCGAGCACCACCTGGGTGATCGAGCCGCTGTCGACCAGCGCGGTGCGGAACTTCGGCGCCTCGTCCCGCGTCGCGCGTTCCCGCACGACCCAGGCCGCCCCCGCGATCGCGCCGACCACCGCGACGGCAGCGATGCCCTGCCTGATCAACCCTTTCATCGATGTCCGCCCCCTGGCGGCCGAGTGTACGCACCGGCACGCCGGCACTGCCGGGGCGGGGTCGGCCGCGCCGCTATCATCGTCGGTTGCCCTGCCGACCGATGCCTGCCCCCGACCCGATCTCCCCCACCGCGCCGGCCCCGACCCCGCCGGTCGCGGACGCGATTCGCGACCCGTCTTCACAGGTTGCGGACGCGATCCGGGTCCGCGGCGCCCGCACGCACAATCTCAAGAACATCGATCTCGACATCCCGCGCAACCAGCTCGTGGTGATCACCGGCCTCTCGGGCTCGGGCAAGAGCTCGCTCGCCTTCGACACGCTCTACGCCGAAGGCCAGCGCCGCTACGTCGAGAGCCTGTCGGCGTATGCGCGCCAGTTCCTTCAACTGATGGACAAGCCCGATGTCGACGTCATCGAGGGCCTGAGCCCGGCGATCAGCATTGAACAGAAGGCGACCTCGCACAACCCGCGGTCGACCGTCGGCACCGTCACCGAGATCCACGACTACCTGCGCCTGCTGTTCGCCCGCGCCGGCACGCCGTTCTGCCCGACGCACCAGCGCGCCCTGCAGGCTCAAAGCGTGAGCCAGATGGTCGATGCCGCGCTCGGCCTGCCCGAGGGGACGCGCCTGATGGTGCTCGCGCCGGTCGTGCGCGACCGCAAGGGCGAATTCCTCGAGCTCTTCGCCGACATGCAGGCACAGGGCTATGTGCGTTTTCGCGTCGACGGCGCAACGGTCGAGGCGAGCGACGTGCCGAAACTGGCGCGCGCCGAGAAGCACGACATCGACGTCGTGATCGACCGCGTCAAGGTGTCGCCGGAGGTGGCGCTCGACGGGCTCCAGCAGCGGCTCGCCGAAAGTTTCGAGGCGGCGCTGCGCATCGCCGACGGCCGCGCCATGGCGCTCGAGATGGACACCGGGCGCGAGCACCTCTACTCGAGCAAGTTCTCCTGCCCGCAGTGCGACTACTCGCTCGCCGAACTCGAGCCCAGGCTCTTCTCGTTCAATTCGCCGGTCGGCGCCTGTCCGACCTGCGACGGCCTCGGCCACACCACCGTCTTCGACGCCGACCGCGTCGTCGCGTTTCCGTCGCTGAGCCTGGCCAGCGGCGCGGTCAAAGGCTGGGATCGGCGCAACGCCTACACCTTCTCGCTGCTGGAGAGCGTCGCCACCCACTACGGCTTCGACATCGACCTCGCCTTCGAGCAGTTGCCCCGGGCCGCGCAGGAGGTGCTGCTCCACGGCTCCGGGACGACCGAGATCGAGTTCGTCTACCAGGCCGAGGGCGACGTCAAGGGCCAGTCGGCCGAGGGGACGGGCAAGGGCACAGGCAAAGACGCAGGCAAGGGCGTGGGCAAGAGCCGGCAGCGTCCCGTCAAGCGCTCGCATCCGTTCGAAGGCATCCTGCCGAACCTCGAGCG
>CAZZWY010000729.1:0-1794 GCA_964657785.1 uncultured Acetobacteraceae bacterium | reverse complement strand
GACGTGGCGGTCGCACTCGCCAGCACGGCGGTGCTCGGCCTGTTCGTCGTCGCACTCGCGCCGGCGCACGCGGGCGCGCTCGCGGCGAGCGGCGCGGCGCTCGCCGGCGTCACCCTCGCGGCGGCCGCCTGGCTGAAGAAGCGCCTCGGCGGCTACACCGGCGACACCCTCGGCGCGACGCAGCAGGTGGCGGAACTGCTGATCCTGCTCGTCTGGCTGGCAACGGTGCGAGGTGCGCCCTGAACGTCTGGCGGCACCCGCGACCGCGCGGCGTCGCGGGACGCTGCATCGGTCGCACCGACGTCCCGGTCGACCGGCGCAAGGCCAAGCGTCTCGCCCACCGGATCCTTCGCAGCGCGCGCCGCGACGGGGGCCGGGGCCGCCTCGTCGTCACCTCGCAGCTCGCGCGCTGCGCCGCGGTCGGCCGCTGGCTCGCCCGCTGGGGCTGGGTGCACCGGGTCGACCCGCGCCTCGCCGAGCTCGACTTCGGCCGCTGGGACGGTCTCGCGTGGGACGCCATCGGCGCCGCAGCCGTCACCGCCTGGACCGACGACTTCGCCCGCCACCCCCCCGGCGGCGGCGAAGCGGTCGACGCGCTGCTGCGGCGCTGCGCCGACTTCCTCGCCGACCCTGCCCTGAGTGCGGACACGAGCATCGTCGGCCACGCCGGCTGGATCAGCGCGGCGCTCTGGCTGCAGGCGTCGCCCGGCGCGCTGCCGACGGCTGCCGCCTGGCCGGCAGCGATCGGCTATGGTCGGCGCCTGACCTTGCCGCCGACGCGATGACGCGCTCGGCGGTCCTCTTTCAGGAATCGCCGTGGAACGCTTCACCATCTCCCTCGACGACCGACTGGCCGAGCAGTTCGACGCCTGGATGGCCGAGCGCAGCTACGCCAACCGTTCTGAGGCGGTGCGCGACCTGCTGCGGGCGGAAATCGGCAAGGCGCAATTGCAGGGCGCCGCCGCCAAGCACTGCGTGGCGTGCCTCTCGTACGTCTTCAACCACCACGAGCGCGAGCTCGCCGAGCGGCTCACCTCGCTGCAACACGAACACCACGACCTGACGATCTCGGTGATGCATGCGCACCTCGACCACGAACACTGCCTGGAAACGGTGATCCTGCGCGGCGGCACGCACGAGGTGACGCGGTTTTCCGATGCTGTCTGCGCCGAGCGCGGCGTGCACCACGGCAAGCTCAACATCATCGGCGTCGATCTGCACGAGCCTCACGCCGGCACCCGGCCGAAAGCCCGGCACGGCGCCGCGGCGCACGTGCACGTGAAGCCGACGACCTGAGCGCGCGAGCGCCGGGGTCCGGAAGCGGACTCGAAGTGGTCATCCGCTCGCGCTACGATATGAAGAAAAAATAATACTGGTGCGAATCCGTTGCGCGGCGGTTCGCGTAAACCACCCCGGCGCCCTCGCCTCCTTCCTCCGCGAAACCCCTCATGCCGCCACCGCCCTTTCGCCGCCTCATCTCGGCAATCGCCGTCTCGTTGGCCATCCCGGCGGTCCCCGCGGCGGCACAGACCACCGCCGCCGCCCCCGTCGAGCTCAAGCCCGTGACGGTGCAGGGCAACTACGACAACGCCGTCGGCACCTCGGACGCCGCCAGCCAGGGCAGCGTCACCGCGAAGTTGATCGAGAGCCGGCCGACGCTGCGACCTGCGGAAGTGCTCGAATTCGTGCCCGGCGTGATCGTCACGCAGCACAGCGGCGACGGCAAGGCGAACCAGTATTTCCTGCGCGGCTTCAACCTCGACCACGGCACCGACTTCGCGACCTTCGTCGACG
>CAZZWY010000728.1:0-1794 GCA_964657785.1 uncultured Acetobacteraceae bacterium | reverse complement strand
CTATCTCGCGCACTACAATCTTGCCAGGGCATTCCTGGCGCTCGGCGACAAGTCCAGGGCGGCCGCGGAGGCGAGGACGTCGATGAGCCTGAGTCCGTCTGCGGATACGCAGTCGCTGTTGACGCAGATTGAAGGCCTGCCCTGATCGCCGCTGCCGGTGCAGCGCCAGCCGGGGCATCGCCGTCAATCGCGAAAGTTGTTGAACTGCAGCGGCACGCCGAGCTCCGTCTTGCGCAGAAACGCAATGGCCTCCTGCAGATCGTCGCGCTTTTTGCCGCTCACCCGCACCTTGTCCCCTTGAATTTGCGCCTGAACCTTGAGCTTCGAGTCCTTGAGCAGCCGTGAGACCTTCTTCCCGGTTTCCGCATCGATGCCCTGTTTCACCACCACCAACTGTTTGGCCTTGGCCAGGTTGACCACCGGATCCTTGACCTCGAGGCATGCGATGTCGATACCCCGCTTCGCGATGCGCAGCTTCAAGATCTCGAGCATCTGTTTGAGCTGGAAATCGGCCGGCGCACTCATGGTCACCGTGCCCTCCTCGAGTTCGAAGGTGGCATCGGTGCCCTTGAAGTCGAAGCGCTGGGTGAGTTCGCGCACGGCCTGGTCCACCGCATTGGTGAGCTCGTGCGAATCGAATTCGGATACCACGTCGAATGAAGGCATGGTTCAACGATACCCGCGCGCCTGCAGCGTGAAAAGGCTGGCGTAGCGTCCGTCGGCGGCCATCAACGATTCGTGGCTGCCGCGTTCGACGATCCGGCCCGCTTCCAGGACCAGAATCTGGTCGGTCATACGCACCGTGGAAAATCGATGGGAGATCACGATCGCAATCCGATTGCGCGTCAGTTCGCGGAAATGCTCGAACACTTCGGCCTCTGCGCCGGCATCGATCGCGGCGGTCGGCTCGTCGAGCACCAGGATGTCGGCCTCGTTGCGCATGAAGGCGCGGGCCAGGGCGATTTTCTGCCACTGCCCCCCCGACAGCTCCCGCCCATCCTTGAACCACTTGCCGAGTTGCGTGTGGTAGCCGGACGGCAGGCTGGCAACGAATTCGGCGGCCAGGCCCTGGGTGGCGGCACTGTGCCACCGTGCCTCATCGTCGAAGGCGCGCACGTCACCGGCGCCGATGTTCTCGCCTACGAGCATCTGATAGCGGGCGAAGTCCTGGAATATGACCCCGATCCGCTGGCGCAACGTGGTCTCGTCCCAATCCCGCAGATCCGATCCATCCAGCAGAATCCGGCCCTTGCTCGGCAGGTACAACCGTGTCAACAGCTTGATGAGCGTCGTCTTGCCCGAGCCGTTCTGGCCGACCAGCGCCAGGCTCTGACCCGGCCTGACATGCAGATCGATACCGGACAGGGCGGGACTCGTCGCGTCGGGGTAGAGGAACTCGACCCCCTCGAAGCGGATGCCGTCGCCGGGGGTCGGACCCGCGACCAGAGTGCCGCTGCTCTTGCCCACGGGCTGCTCCAGATATTCGAACAGGGTCGACAGGTAGAGGTTGTCCTCGTACAAGCCGCTGACTGCGGACAGCGCCGCGCCCACCGCTGACTGCCCCTGTCTGAACAGCATCAGGTACATGGTCATCTGGCCGACCGTCATCGCGCCCTGCACCGTCTCCGCCGCAATCCAGGCGTAGCCCAGGTACAGGGTAAAGGTGCCGACCAGACCCAGGCCGAAGCCCCAGGCGTCGCGGCGCAGCGTGAGGTCTCTATCCTCGCGGTAGAGGAGGGTGAAGATCTCCCGGTAGCGATCGAGCAGACGCGGACCGAGTTGGAAGAGCTTCAC
>CAZZWY010000727.1:0-1827 GCA_964657785.1 uncultured Acetobacteraceae bacterium | reverse complement strand
AACGCCACGAACGCCGCGAACGGGCGCGACCGCTCGATCGCCCGATCTGGTGCGGGAAATGCCCGCACCCTGCGCCATTCCCCGACGGCCTTTGCGGCACAGTGACAAGCCATCCTGGCGACCGTGTTGCCAATTTCCACCGCACCCGAGAATCCCGTCTCAGCCACATCCATGGCCATCCCCGCCCCCCTTCCTGCTGACGAGCCCGCGCGTCTGGCGGCCTTGCGCGAACTGCTCGTGCTGGACAGCAACGCCGAGCCGATCTTCGACAGCATCGCCAAGATGGCCGCCGACCTCTGTGGCACGCCGATCGCGCTCATGAGTCTGGTCGACGAACAGCGCCAGTGGTTCAAAGCCAATGTCGGCCTGCACGGTGTCGACGAGACGCCTCGCGACGTGGCGTTCTGCGCCCATGCGATTCTCGAAGACGACCTCTTCGAGGTGCCGGATGCCACCGCGGACATCCGCTTCACCGACAACCCCTTGCTCTCGACCGGCCCCAAGATCAAGTTCTATGCGGGCGCGCCGCTCGTGTTGTCGGGAGGCGAACGCGTCGGCACGTTGTGCGTCATCGATCAGCGAGCGCGTCGGCTCGACGAGACCCAGTCGCGTCTGCTGGCGTCGCTGGCGAGAGTCGCGACCGATGCCCTCGGGATGCGGCGCGACCTGCTTCGCCGATCGCTGTCGGTCCGAAGCGACTACGAACGCATGTTGAGCCACAGCGAGTCGCACTACCGGGCCATCGTCGAAGACCAGGCCGAACTCATCTCACTCGCACGTGCCGACGGCGAACTCACCTACGTGAATCCCGCCTTCGCCAGGCATTTCGGGCGCGTGCCGAGCGAGCTGATCGGCAGGAGTTTTTTCGATTTCATCCGGCCGGGCGACCGCTTCGTCGTGAACGAGCTCTTCGGCCAGGTGCTGCGCACCGGGCGCAGCGTCTCGAGCGAAAACCGCGTGATCAACGCCGACGGCTCCGAAGGCTGGGTCGCCTGGACCCACGGGGTTCAGCGCGATTCGCAGGGTAGCGTCCTGCTGCATTCGGTTGGCCGCGAGGTGAGCGCCCGCAAAGTCGCCGAAGCGGAGTTGCGGTCCAGCCAGTCGTTCCTGTACCGAACCGGCCGGGTCGCGGGCGTGGGCGGTTGGGAACTCGATCTGGTCCGCAATGTGGTGACGTGGTCCGACGAGACCCGCCGCATCCACGAGGTCGCTGCCGACTACACCCCCACCCTCGAAGGCGCCATCGACTTCTACGCCGTCGAGGCGCGTGCCGTCATCGAGGCGGCCGTCGCGAAGGGGCTCGAGCACGGCGAGCCCTGGGACCTCGAACTGCCGCTCGTGACGGCCACCGGGCGATCGATCTGGGTTCGTGCCGTGGGCGAGGTGGAGTACGACGGCAAGACACCGGTGCGTCTGATCGGCGCCTTTCAGGACGTCACCCAGCGCAAGCACCTGGAGCTGCGACTCGCCGCCCAGACAGCGACCCTGAGCCTCGTCACCGAGGCGATTCCCGCCACCGTCGCGGTGGTCGGCCCGGACGGGCGCTGCCGCTTCGCGAACAGTGCCTACGCGCGCTGGTGCCGCCTTTCGCGTGAAGAGATCCCGGGGCGAACGGCGCGTGAAGTGCTGGGCGAGCAGGAGTACCTGCGTCGCCTGCCGTGGATGCAGCGCGCGCTCGCGGGCGAGACGGTCGTGTTCGAGCTCGAATGCAAGGGAGCCGACGGCACGAAACACACGTCGGTGAGCTATGTCCCGCTCAGGCTCGCCTCGGGCGCACTCGAGGGGTTCGTCGCCGTTCAGCAGGATGTCACCGAACAGCGGCTGGAG
>CAZZWY010000726.1:0-1830 GCA_964657785.1 uncultured Acetobacteraceae bacterium | reverse complement strand
GCGCCAGCAGCACCGACCCTTCGTTGACCGTGTCGCCGACCTTGACCCGCAGCTCCTTGACGACGCCCGCATGCGATGCCGGAATCTCCATCGACGCCTTGTCGCTCTCGACGGTGATCAGCGATTGCTCGGCGCGGATCGTCTCGCCCGGCTGCACCAGGACCTCGATCACCGCCACGTCCTTGAAATCGCCGATGTCCGGCACTTTGATCTCGATCAGGGCCATGTCAGTCTTTCCTCGTGCTCAGTCGTATCGTCTTGACGAGAACCGGGGGCGCCGAGTTCTTGTCGAATTCACAGCCGGCGCGGCAGCCGAGTTCGGCGATCTCGCGCGCCGTCTTCAAACGGTCGTAGGCCGCGTACATCGCGCCCAGCGCGAACGCCCGGCCCGTGCCGATGCCCCAGAAGCGGTCGAACTCGAACACCTCGCGGTACGAATAGACGCCGTAGATGCCGCTGTCGTTGGCAATCAGCGCGGTGAACTGCGAGCTCTCGTACGGGTCGGCGTCGTCTTCCTTGGTGTTGAGGAAGAAGTTGTCCTTCAGCTTCGGGTGCAGCTTCAGAAAGGTCTCGAAGACCTGGTCGCGCGAGCGCAGGCGCAACTCGTCGGGCGGCAGCGAGCCGAGCGCGCGCCGCAGGACGGGGAAGTGCGCCGTCGTGCCCGCCATGCCGACCCAGTGGTCGCCGACCTGGAACAGCTTTTCGTTGGCCTCGTAGCCGTGCGCGAGCCGGGTGTCGCCGAAGGTCACGAGCGAATCGGCCGCGATCGCCACCGACCCGCCCTTCTTCACCACCACGACGGTCGTCATGCGTTCGCAGCGGTCGTCACAGGATGATGCGGCGGAAGTCGGCGAGGACCTGCCCGAGATAGGCGTTGAAGCGCGCCGCTGAAGCGCCGTCGATCACCCGGTGGTCGTAGGAAAGAGAAAGCGGCAAGGTCAGCCGCGGCACGAAGGCCTTGCCGTCCCAGACCGGCTTCATGGCGCTCTTCGAGAGGCCGAGGATCGCGACCTCGGGCGCGTTGATGATGGGCGTGAAGTGGGTGCCGCCGATGCCGCCGAGCGAGCTGATCGACATGCAACCGCCGGCCATGTCGGCGGGGCCGAGCTTGCCGTCGCGCGCCTTCTTCGCGAGCTCGCCCATCTCGGTGCTGATCTGCAGCACGCCCTTCTTGTCGGCGTCCTTCAGCACCGGCACGACGAGGCCGTTCGGTGTGTCGGCGGCAAAGCCGATGTGGAAGTATTGCTTGTAGACGAGGGTGTCGCCGTCGAGGCTCGTGTTGAACTCGGGGAACTTCTTCAGCGCCGCGACGACCGCCTTGATGACGAACGCGAGCATCGTCACCTTCACGCCCGACTTCTCGTTCTCCTTGTTCGTCGAGACGCGAAAGGCCTCGAGCTCGGTGATGTCGGCGTCGTCGTTGTTGGTGACGTGCGGGATCAGCACCCAGTTGCGGTGCAGGTTCGCGCCGCTGATCTTCTTGATCCGCGACAGGTCCTTGCGCTCGACCGCGCCGAACTTCGCGAAGTCGACCTTCGGCCAGGCGAGCAGGCCCGGAATGCCGCCGCCCGCTGCCGCCGCCGGCGCAGCCGCGGTCGGGGCCTTCGCCGCTTGCGCCCTGGTCTGCGTCGCGCCGGCCATCACGCCCTTGACGAAGCCCTGCACGTCGTCCTGCGTGATCCGGCCCTTCGGACCGCTGCCCTTGACTTCCTCGAGCGGCACGCCGAGCTCGCGGGCGAGCTTCCTGATCGTCGGCGAGGCGTGCGGCAGGTCGGTGCGAACGGCCGCCGGCTCGTGGGCGGGCAGGCCGGCGGTGGGGGGGCGCTTGTC
>CAZZWY010000725.1:0-1846 GCA_964657785.1 uncultured Acetobacteraceae bacterium | reverse complement strand
GTCGCCACCAGTTCCGAGAACAGCGCCCGCGAGACCTTCGCAGAGACCGAGTACGGGTCGAGCGTGGCGCTTTCCGAGTACTTGATCAGCAGCGCCGGATTCAGGCGGCTCAGGTTCGCCTGGCCCATCGCCCAGCCGGCAAAGCAGCGCTCGTCGACTTCGTCGTAGCTGAGCAGCTCGACGTCGCGGTGCCGCGGGTCGCGGGCGATTTTGTTGTAGAGCGTGCTCACCTTCGAGCGGCCGCCCTCGAGCACCTGCAGGAACACGTCGCCCGAGAAGCAGAGCACGCCCGTCACCCCGAGCGGCGGGTTGTTGGTGGTCGACTTCTTCAGGATCGCGACCAGCGTGTCGTTCTTGACCGGCTCGGTGGCGCGGCTCGCGTACATCAGTCGGACCAGCATCGCGGTTCTCCAGGTCGGCAAGGGCGAACGTCAGATCTTCTTGCTGAGCAGCGAGAGGAATTCGCGCCGCAAGTTCGGGTCTTTCAGAAACGAGCCCCGCATCACGCTGTTGGTCATCATCGACTCGTCGTCCTTGACACCGCGCCAGTGCATGCAGAAGTGATCGGCCTCCATCACGATCGCGAGGCCGTCGGGCTTGACCCGCCCCTGCAATTCGTTGGCCAGCATCGTCACCGCCTCTTCCTGGATCTGCGGTCGGCTCATGATCCAGTCGCAGATGCGCGAGTACTTCGAGAGGCCGATCAGGTTCGAATGCTCGTTCGGCAGAATGCCGATCCAGACCTTGCCCATGATCGGGCAGAGATGGTGCGAGCAGGCGCTGCGCACCTTGATGGGGCCGACGATCATCAGCTCGTTCAGGCGCTCGGCGTTCGGGAACTCGGTGACCGGCGGGATCGGCACGTAGCGGCCGCGGAACACCTCGGTCAGGAACATCTTCGCGACGCGGCGCGCGGTGTCCTGCGTGTTGTGGTCGCTTTGGGTGTCGATGACGAGCGCACGCAGCACCCCTTCCATCTGCGCCTCGACCTCGGCGCGCAACTCGTCGACCTCACCCGTTTCGATGAACTCGGCGATGTTGTCGTTGGCGTGGAAGCGGCAGCGCGCCGCGACCAGCCGATTGCGGATGCGTTCGGACGCGGGCGGCTGCGAGAGGCCGTCGTCGTCGCGCGAAAGTTGCTCCACTTGCATGCCGCGCATGGCTGGCTCCGGGATGGGACAGCCGCGAGCGTAACCGAGCGGCGCAGGCCCTGGCGCGGCGACGGCGCCGAAGCACCCGTAGACTGCCCGCGTGACTGCTGCCGCCCGCGCTCCGCTTTCGTCCACCGATGCCCTTGACGGCGATTCGGCCGGCGCCGCGGCCCCGCGCTCGCTTCCCCTCGCGCAGCTCCTCGGCCATGCTGCCGACTGCGTCCAGGCGGTGCGCGCCGGCGAATCGCTCAATATCGCGCTCGAACGCTGCCCGACCCCCGCCCGGCCCGCCACCCAGGCCCTGAGCTTTCACGCCCTGCGCTGGCTCGGTTCGGCGGCTGCGGTGCGCACCCAGCTCGTGCCGAAGGCGCCGCCGCCGGCCGTCGATGCCCTGCTCGTGACGGCGCTCGCGCTGCTCTGGCCGGACGGCGGGCCGCCGTACAGCGAGCACACGCTGGTCGACCAGGCGGTCGCGGCGGCCCGGCTGCGGGCCAAGCCGAGCGCCGGCTTCGTCAATGCCGTCCTGCGGCGCTTCCTCCGCGAGCGCGACGCGCTGGCGGCCCGGGCGCTCGCCACGCCGGAGGGCCGTTTCAACCATCCGGCGTGGTGGATCGAGCGGCTTCGCGAGGACTGGCCGGCGCACTGGCAGGCGATCCTCGACGCCGACAACCGTCGCGCGCCGATGACGCTGCGGG
>CAZZWY010000724.1:0-1863 GCA_964657785.1 uncultured Acetobacteraceae bacterium | reverse complement strand
CTGGAGTTCCTGCTGCGGCGGATGCGCCTGGCCGACGGCACCTTCGCCGCCGCGGTTCGGCCGGACGGCGCGCCGGTACGTGCCGGGTTCGACCTGTATGAACACGCCTTCGTTCTTTTCGCCTTGGCGGCGGCCTACCGGGACGACCCGGCGCGCGGCTTTCTACGGGCCGAGGCGGAGGCGGTGCTGCGCGTGGTCCGCGCTGGCTGGGGTCACCCCACCGCAGGTTTCGAGGAAGCTGCGCCACGCACCCTTCCGCTGAAGTCCAACCCGCACATGCACCTGCTGGAGGCGGCGCTCGCCTGGGAAGCGATTTCGACGGGCGCCGCCCGAACGATCTGGAGCGCGCTGAAGGACGAACTCGTCGCGCTCTGCCTCGACCGCTTCATCGACGCGGGGGGCGCACTGCACGAATATTTCGACGGCGACTGGCGTCCGATGCCCGGGCCGCTCGGCCGGGTCGTCGAACCCGGGCACCAGTTCGAATGGGCCTGGCTGCTGATGCGCTGCGGCTCTTCGGCGGCAACGAGTCGGCCCCGGCTCGCGGCCATGCGCCTGCTGGAAATCGGGGAGCGTTTCGGTGTCGACGCCTCACGCGGCGTCGCGATCAACGAGCTCGACCAGGAATTTCAGGTAACCGACGGCGCCGCGAAGCTCTGGCCGCAGACCGAGCGGGTCAAAGCCTGGCACCTGGCCGCGTTGACCACGGCGGGGCCGCTCGGAGCCGATGCCGAAAACCGCCTGGCTGCGGCAGTCCGGGGCCTTTGCCTCTACATGCTCGAATCGCCGCGTGGCCTGTGGCGTGAGCAGCTCGAGCGGGACGGCCGATCCGGCATCCTCGAGTGCCGGGCAAGCAGTCTGTATCACATTGTTTGCGCCGCCGATGCGCTCGCGGCCGGTGATGCGGGCGGCGTTTCGGACGCGGCGGGAGCCTCGATTTGACACCGGCCCGAGGTCTTCGCGCCGGATGTCAAGGGAAGACCGCACGATGAGCGCCACGACACCGCGCAGCGGGCGACCCGAGCGCGTCGTCATCTACCGCCTGGGAAGCCTGGGTGACACGGTGGTCGCCCTCCCCTGCCTGCATGCGGTCGCGGACGCGTTCCCGGGTGCCGAACGCACGGTGCTGACGAATTTTCCAGTCAGCTCGAAAGCGGCGCCGCTGGAGGCGATTCTCGCCGGCAGCGGTCTGGTGCAGCGCTTCATGGCCTATCCGGTCGGCACCCGGTCAATCGGCACGCTACGGGCCCTGCGGACCGAGCTCCGTGCGCTCCAGGCCGACACGCTCATCTACCTCACACCGAGTCGCGGGCTGCTCGCGGCGTGGCGCGACGAGATCTTCTTTCGACTCTGCGGCTTCAAACGCATCGTCGGCATCCCGACGACGCGGGACCTGCAAGAGAACCGGCGTGAAGGCGACGGCAACGTCGAGCCGGAGTGCGCCCGGCTTGCGCGCTGCATCGAGCCGCTGGGACCAGTGGCGCTCGACGACCCGGCCGCCTGGAGTCTGCACCTGACCGATCTCGAGCGCCAGGCGGGTGTGCGCGCCTTGCGCGGCGTCGAGAAAGCGCCGCGGATTGCCCTCAACATGGGAGGAAAGGTCGCGCAGAACGACTGGGGCGAGCCCAACTGGCTGGCGCTGGCGACGCGCTTGAAGCGCAGCTTCGCGGACCATGCGCTCGTCTTCATCGGTGCCGAGGAAGACGCCGCGCGCTCGGCGCGCGTGGGCGCGCTCTGGCCGGGGCCGGTCGTCAACCTCTGCGGCAAGGTGGCGCCGCGAGTGAGTGCGGCGGCCATGGCCGGCTCGAGGTTGTTCATCGGTCACGATTCCGGTCCGCTGCATCTCGCGGCGTGCATGGGCGT
>CAZZWY010000723.1:0-1888 GCA_964657785.1 uncultured Acetobacteraceae bacterium | reverse complement strand
GCGCGCTCGCGGCGTACGCGACGACCGGCGCCTTCAGCAGGGCGCCGAGCGCTCGCCGGTAGGCGCCCGTCAGCCACACCAGCGGCCGGTTCACGAACACCTTGCCGGGCTTGCGCAGGGCGACGAAGGCGAGCCCCGGGATCAGCGTCACGGTGCAGAGGAGCGCGCCGATCAGCGCGTAGCCGACCGTGAACGCCATCGGCCGAAAGAGCTTGCCTTCGGCGCGCTCGAAGGCGAAGAGCGGCAGATAGGCGGTGATGATGATCAGCGTCGCGAAGAAGATCGGCTGCGCGACGTGGCTGACGGTCTCGAGGATGTTGCTCTCGGTCAGGGTGGCGGCGGGGTCGTCCTCGCGGCGCCGCAGGATCGCCTCCATCACGACGATCGCCCCGTCGACGATGATGCCGAAGTCGATCGCGCCGAGCGAGAAGAGGTTCGCCGGCATCCCGGTGAAGTGCATGACGATGAACACCGTGACCAGCGACATCGGGATCGCGACCGCCGCGATCACCGCGCTGCTCGGGCTGCCGAGGAAGAGGAGCAGGACGATGCAGACGAGCCCCATCCCCTCCAGCACAGTGTGCGTGACCTTGTCGACGGTGAGTTTGACGAGGTCGTCCCGGTCGATGTAGGGCACGATCTGCACGCCCAGCGGCGCGAGCTGGCGTTGCAGTTCGTCGACCTTGCGGTGCACGCCTTCGAGCACGCGCGACGGGTTCTCGTACTTCAGCATCAGCACGATGCCTTCGACGGTGTCGGGGTTGGTGTCCTTGCCGAGGATGCCGCCGCGTTCCTGGTGGCCGAACTGCAGCCGCCCGAGGTCGCGCAGCAGCACCGGCGCGCCGCCGCGCGTGGCGACGACGACCGCCCCGAGATCGTCGAGCGAGCGAATCAGGCCGACGCCGCGCACCACGTAGCTCTGCTCGCCGCGGGTGATGCGGCCGCCGCCCGCGTTCGCGCTGTTGGCGTTGAGCGCGGTGATCACGTCGGCGAGCACCAGCCCGTGCGCCTGCAGCGCGGCCGGGTCGAGTTCGAGCTGGAACTCCTTCGTGAAGCCGCCGAAATTGTTGACGTCGACGACGCCGGTGACCTGGCGCAGCGCCGGAATCACCTTCCAGCGCTGCAGCTCCGACAGCTCCATCAGGTTCTTCGTGTCCGACTCGAGCGTGTAGCGGTAGATCTCGCCCGCCGGTCCCGCGACCGGGTCGAGCCCGGGCTGCGCGCCGGGGGGAAGCGTTACCTGCGCGATGCGTTCGGTGACGCGCTGGCGGGCGAAGTAGTCGTCGATGCCGTCGTGGAAGGTGAGCGTGATGAGCGAGAGGCCGAAGGTGCTGCTCGAGCGCATCGACGCGATGCCGGGTGTGCTCGCGAGACCGCGTTCGAGCGGCGTCGTGATCTGCTGCTCGACCTCTTCCGAGGCGAGGCCGACCGCCTGCGTCGTGACCTGCACCGTCACGTCGCCCAGGTCCGGATAGGCCTCGACCGTCATCTGGATCCACGACCATGCCCCGAACCCGATCAGCATCAGCGACAGCGCCCAGACCAGATGACGGCGTCGGAAGAATTGCGCGATGAAGAGGTTAATCATTCAGCAGCACGCCGCCGCGCACGACGACGCGCTCGCCGGCCCGCAGGCCGCTCGCGATGCGCACCCGCTCGCCGTCCTCGCGCCCGAGCTCGACGAAGCGGCGCACGAAGGTCCAGGGCTCGGTCTCGACGAAGACGCTGACCCGGTCGTTGTTCATCAGGAGCGCCGAGGCCGGCACCTCCGGCTGCGCGCCCTGCGGCAAGGCGAGCGTGGCGCTCGCATACATGTTGGGTTTGAGCGCATGGTCCGGGTTCGGGAACGCGATGCGTGCGCTCGCGCGGCGGGTGTCGGCGTCGAGGA
>CAZZWY010000722.1:0-1890 GCA_964657785.1 uncultured Acetobacteraceae bacterium | reverse complement strand
GGCAGCGTCGGCAGGGGCGGCGCGGGTTCGGGCTCGTCCGGCGCCGGCGCATCCGCCGTGGGATGGACCGGCCGCGGGACGGCGACACCCCGCGCAAGCGCTTCGGCCGCGGCCTTCACCGTTGCCGCGTCGTGGTCGCCCGGGCGCTCGGCCGTGATCGCTTCGACCCAGCCCTCGAGATAGGCGAGGCACCAGGCGGTGAAGTCGAGGAGCGGTGCGCCGGCGGGCTTCTGTTCGGCGAGGTGGGTGTTGTAGAGCTGCTCGCAGACCCAGGCGGCTTCGCCGAAATCCTTCAGGCCGACCATTCGCGAACTGCCCTTGAGCGTGTGGAACGCACGCCGCAAGGTCGTCATCAGCGCGAGGTCGTCGCTCACCTGACCCAGCGCCGAGCAGGCGGCGCCCGCCTCGGCCAACACCTCCCGCGCCTCCTCGAGGAAGACTTCGCGCATCTCCGCGTCGTCGTCGAGGCCCGGGTCGACGGCCGGCGGGGGTGCCGCGCCGAAGCCGGTGGCCGAGAAATCGAGGCTGAGCGGGCGGGTGATGCGCTCGGCGCCGAACCCGGCCGGATCGCTGACGGAGGCGACGAAATCGACCAGCGCTTCGGACAGCTCGCCACGGGCCGCCGTCACCGCCGCGGCGTCGTCGGCCCCGACGAGGGCGTCGTGGGCCTTGCGCACCGCGGCCGCGAGCGTCGCCTGGTCCGCGGCGACCGCTTCGTGCGAGAGCAGCGTCAGATCGCGTTCGACCGCTTCGAGCGGCACGTCCGGGCGCACGGAATTGAAGGCGAGCGACTGGGCCTGCTCGATGAGGCGCTGCCCGACCGCCGGCGCGCTGTGCGGATGACCGGGCACCGACGCCTCGCGGCCCATCACCGGGCTGAGCGTGCCGGTGTCGGCGTCGTAGGCGAACAGCGACTTGGCGAGTTGCGGCTGAACGCTCAGCATGTCGATCAGGAAGCCGAGCGCGCCGAGATTGCCGGCCAGGCGGTCGAAGACACCCGCCTGCGCGACATGCTGCGGCTCGATCTCGGTCGTGATCAGGCCGTCGACCTCGTCGCGCATCCGCAGCAACGCCGCCGCGGCGTGGTCCATGCCGAGCACCGAGAGCACCCCGCGCATCGACGCGAAGTGGTTCGGTACCGCGACCAGCACGTCGTGGTCGGTCGGCTGGCGGAAGAAGGCGTCGATCGACTTCTCGGCCTCCGACAGGCTCGCCCGCAGCTCCTGCACGACGCTGCCCATCGTCTGCCGGTCGGCCACCCGACGGTAGAGCTCCTCCATCCAGGCCTCGAGCGCCTCGGGGGCCTGCCCGCGCCGCACGGCGCTCAGCCGGTCGGCGAGTCGCTGCACCCGCTCGGCCTGCTCCGGATGATCGAAATCGGCGTCCTCGAGCACCGCCTCCATGTAGAGCAGGCTGGTCGCGACCTCCATCGCCAGCGCGGCCGGCGGCGACGCGGCGGCCTGCTGCGTCTGAAGCACGGCCCGTTGCAGCTCGCCGGCGAAAAGCTCGCCGAGGGGAAAGAGGCGCTTGAGCGACTCGCCGACGAGCGCGAACTGCTCCGAGAGCCCGCTCAGCCGGTGCATCTCGCCGGCAGCGACCGCGGCCCAGGCCTCCTTGGCCGCGGCGACGCGCTTTTTCGCCTGGATGAGGAAGGTGGGGTCGAAGCGACCGAGCGGGCTGCTCGCATAGTCGGTCGGCACGTGATGGGCGAGCCCGTAGGCCTGCCGCACCGCGGCCAGGCGCGGCGCCTTGCGGCCGTCGCCGGGGGAGTCGCTCTGGGCGCAGAAGAAGAGCAAATCCTGCGCGAGCCGTTCGGAGACCTCGGTGTCGTCGCGCTCGAGCGCCCGGAATTGCGCGAGCAGGCGGGAGGCGACCCGTTTGCTGAAGACG
>CAZZWY010000721.1:0-1897 GCA_964657785.1 uncultured Acetobacteraceae bacterium | reverse complement strand
GCTTGCTTGCTGCGACGAAGACCCTCTTGAGAAGGCCCCGCTTTGAGCATCTCTTCATCGAGCGTCTCTTCAGTTCATCTGCTACTGCAGTTATGAGCGAAGAGAACGATTATCACTAGCTTTTCAAAGGCTTGTCAAGTAGGTCAGGGAAACGATTCCAACACCACGCTCGAAAACCTCCAACCAACCTGAGCACAACTCTCGGTCACCAGGGACTGGCGAAAGAGCGAAGCCTTCTAGTGTAGACGGCCTGCCGCTGCGCCGCAAGGGTCCGTCTCGACGCGCGGCCTCTCTGCCACGATGCAGGCCGCAACTGCCTTGGAGGTGCGTCAACCAGGACCACCGCCTCCCGGCCTTGGACCAAGCGAGCGCCTGGGGACAACCCCGCCAACGCCTGGGCCTCCGCACACCGACTCAATGGTCGTCATGCAGATAGCTGGCGGTCCGCGGCAGGCGCAGGCTCACGACGAACGCCAAGACCATCATGCCGGTCACGTACCAATAGAAGTACGACTCGTGGCCACTCTGCTTGAAGTTAAGGGCGACGTACTCGGCAGAGCCGCCGAAGATCGCATTCCCTACGGCGTAGGCAAGACCGACACCGAGGGCCCGAATTTCGGGCGGAAACATTTCCGCCTTCACCACGCCGCTGATCGAGGTGTAGAAGCTGACCACGACGAGGGCCAGCGTGATCAAGAGGAACGCGACCACCGGGCTCGTCACGACCTGCAGCGCACTCAGGACCGGCACCGTGCCGAGCGCGCCAAACGCGCCGAAGATCAGCATGTTGTTGCGTCGCCCGATCCGGTCCGAGAGCGCGCCGAAGACGGGCTGCATGCACATGTAGACGAAGAGCGTTCCGGTCGAGATGCGGGTCGCGGTCGTGATCGGCAGGTGGACCGAATTCACGAGGTACTTCTGCATGTAGGTCGTGAAGGTGTAGAAGATCAACGATCCGCCGGCCGTGTAACCGAGCACCGTGAAGAACGCGGCCTTGTGCCGAGCAAAAAGCTCCGTCATGGTGCCCGCCGCCCGATTGGCACGGGTGGCGGCCGCCGACGTTTCATGCAGCGTCCGGCGCAGGAACAGCGCGACGAGGGCGGTGGCTGCACCGATCACGAAGGGGATCCGCCACCCCCAGGCCTTGAGCTCCAGCTCGTCGAGGAACGTCTGCAGCACGAGGATCACGAGTGCGGCGAAGAGTTGCCCGCCGATCAAGGTGACGTACTGGAAGGATGAATAGAACCCCCGCTGACCCCGCAGCGCCACTTCGCTCATGTATGTCGCCGTGGTGCCGTATTCACCGCCCACCGACAAGCCCTGGAACAAGCGCGCGATCAGCAGCAGCACCGGCGCCCAGGTGCCGATCACCGCGTAGGTGGGCAGGCACGCGATGACGAGCGAACCGGTGCACATCATCGTCACCGAGACGACCATCGAGGTCTTGCGCCCGTTGCGGTCGGCGAGGCGGCCGAACAGCCAACCGCCGATCGGCCGCATCAGGAAGCCGAGCGCGAAGACGCCGGCAGTGTTGAGCAACTGCGCCGTCGGGTCGGATTTCGGAAAGAACGCCGGCGCGAAATAGATCGCGCAGAAGGCGTAGACGTAGAAGTCGAACCATTCGACGAGGTTGCCGGAGGAGGCCGCGACGATCGCGAAGATGCGGCTGCGTCTTTCGTCGGGGGGGTAGGTGCCGGCGCTTGCCATGGGGATGGCTGTCGTCATGGATGAGCCTTGTCGTGATGCGCTTTGGCGCGCAGCCGCTGCGCCAGAGGCATTGATCGATTGTTCCGGGATGCCGAGCGCGAAGGGCGAGTCTAGAAGCAATGCGGCCGGCACGCCCTTTCGAGCGGCCGGCCGCAGCAACGTCGCAGTCGCGGATCAGCGGACGCGATGC
>CAZZWY010000720.1:0-1929 GCA_964657785.1 uncultured Acetobacteraceae bacterium | reverse complement strand
CGTTCCGGGCGGTCGTGCACGAGCCCGGGGCGGCCGGCGGCTTCGATCTGCCGTCGCTGTCCGACACCTTCGAGCTCGACGCCGGCGATCCCGAGCGGTTTCGCCTCGCCCGCGTGCTGACCCCGCCGAACGGTCCTGCCGCCCGGCTGGAAACCGAGGGTCCGGACCTGGCCGAGCTGCTGGCCCGGCTGCAGGCGATTCCGATCCCGCGCGCCTTTTCTGCCGGGCCGGGGGTCCTGATCGCGCGCAGCCTCTGCCTCGAGCCGGCGGCGGGGACGCCAGAAGCACCACTGCGCGAAGTCCTTCGACTCGGCGTTGCTGCCGTCGGCGGACTCACGCTCACCCTCGAGCCGCCGACCTCGCGCGGAATGCGCGCCGAGCTCATGCTGGCCGCACCGGAGGGCGTTCGACCGGCGCTGCCGGACGACCTCTTCGAGGTGCTGGGGCGCGATTGGTCGCGCCTCGACGAGCGGGTCGGCGGCTGGCGCAGCAGCGTTCGATTGCGCGGCGGCGTCGCGGCGCGCAGCCGAAACGCCGAGGCCCGGCTGGTCCAGGCGGCGAGCCATCTCGCCGTCACGCTGGCCGAGCCGCCGGCACGATTCCACGAGCGTCGACGCGCCACGCGCTGGTGGGTGTGGGCGAGACGCTCCGTGCCGCTGCTGACCTGTATCGCGCTGGTCGTCGGTGCGGCATGTGTGCCGAAGCTCGGCCTCGCCGAGAATTCGCCCTGGCGCATGCTGATCTTCAACGCGCCGCCGCTGCTGCTGATGTTGGCCTTCTGCCTGCGCGAACTGCCGCGCATCGAGATTCCGCCCCGGCCGCGCCGCGCCGAGGCCGCGGCCTGGCGGCCGCCGGTCGCGCCGGCGCCCGCCGCGGTCGAGCCCGGCTGAAGAGGCTGAGAGGACGTACCTGACTCATCCCGCGGATCCACGATGCTCGCCAACCCGATGAACATTCCTCCGGTCTCGATCGCGACCGCCCGTGCCGCGTTGATCGAGCAGCACGCGGATGCGCTGCTTCGCCGGCGCGCCACGATGCTCTGGGGGCCGCGCGGCGTCGGCAAGTCGTCGATCGTTCGGCAGGTGGCGGCGCATTTCGGCGTGCCGCTCGTCGACCTGCGGCTGACGACGATCGAGCCGGTCGATCTCCGCGGCGCGATCTACGCCGACGACGTGCAGGGCAAGACCGTCTGGTTCCCGCCCGAATTCCTGCCCTCGCCGACAGACCCCCGCGGCATCCTGTTCCTCGACGAGCTCACCGCCGCCGACCAGCGGCTGCAGATCTCGGCCTATTCGCTGATCCTCGATCGTCGCGTCGGCCGTTACGAGCTGCCCGATGGGTGGCAGGTGATCGCCGCGGGCAATGCGAGTTTTCACGGCGCCGTCTCGCACGACATGGGCACGGCGCTCGCCGACCGGATGTTCCACTTCAACGTCCAGACCGTCGTCGACGCGTTCCTCGCGCATGCGCTGGCCCACGGCTTCGCGCCGGAGGTGCTGGCGTACCTGAAGGTGCGGCCCGACAAGCTCGACGACACCGCGGCGCAGCTCGCCGGCGACCACCTCGTCGGTGCCAGCCCGCGCGGCTGGGAAGACATCTCCAACGTGCTGAAGTCGGGCCTCTCGGCGTCGGCCAAGCGCGTCTTCGTGCAGGGCCGCATCGGCGCGGCGAACGCGGCCGAATTCTTCGGCGTGCTGCGCGAGCTGCAGGCGGCGGTGGACGTGCTGAAGCTGCTCGCGAGCCGGCCCGGTGCCGAGACCGCCGCCCTCTTGCCGACGACGCTCGACGGCCTCTACGGCATGCTCTATGGCCTCCTCGCCGCCGCCCGCAACGATGCCGCCGCGCTCGCCCGGTCGCTCGAGATCGTCGAGCAGTGGCCGGACGTGCGCGCCGGCGTGCCGCTGCCGATCCGCGAGGCGCAGACGCTCG
>CAZZWY010000719.1:0-1932 GCA_964657785.1 uncultured Acetobacteraceae bacterium | reverse complement strand
GGTCTTCGGCAACCTGATCGCCGGGCTGCAGATCGCGCTCGCCCAGCCGATCCGGCTCGACGACGTGCTGATCGTGAAGGATCAGTGGGGCCGCGTCGAGGAGATCACCGGCTCCTATGTCGTGCTCAAGATCTGGGACGAACGGCGTCTCGTCATTCCGCTGCAGTGGTTCATCGAGAACCCCTTCGAGAACTGGACGCGATCGAGCGCGAAGCTCCTCGGCACCGTCATGCTCTATGTCGATTTCAGCGTCGACATCGCCCCCCTGCGCGCCGAGGCGAAGCGGCTTTGCGAAGCCTCGGCGGACTGGGACGGAAGGGTCTGCATCATCCAGGTGACCGACACCAACCCGCAAGGCATCGAATTGCGCGTGCTGGTCAGTTCGCCGTCGTCGCCGCAGGCGTTCGATCTGCGCTGCGCGGTACGCGAGGGCTTGCTCGACTTCCTGATGCGCACGCAGCCGGGTGCGTTGCCGCGGCAGCGGCAGGAGCGCGCGGGAGGCCAGGAGTCGGGTCCCGGAGCCGATCCGGGGTTTGAAGCGAAGGAGCCGACGGCCGTGTCGTCATGAGGTCGTCTTGTCGAAGAAGAGGACGTCCGGGAGCGTGCCGAAGTGCGCGTCGCAGGTCAGCAGGCTGGCGCCGCGGTCTCGAGCCGTCGCGTAGACGATCGCATCGGCCGTGGCGAGCTTGTGCAGACGGTGCAGATCCGCCGCGAGCAGAGCGATTCGCGTATCCAACGGAACCACGACGCATTTGCTGGTGTAGGCGATGACGCGTTCCGCCTCGTCTTCACCGACCTCGCGCAGCATCCACTTGGCCAACTCCAGCTGCACGATGGTGGGCACGACGAGTTCCTCGCGGGTGGGAAACTGCGGCGCGAGTGTCCGCCCGAGCGCGGTGTCGACCAGCCACTCGATCCACGCCGAGGTATCGACGACCCGTTTCAATAGCGGTCACCACGATCTCGAATCTGTCGATTTTTGGCGTGTCGGGCGATGCCAGCGAGTTCCTCGAACGCCGGCACCGGCATCAGCAGCACGCCTTTGCCTTTGGGAATGAACACGAATTCCTGACCCGCTTCCCAGTGCTGCGCCTCGCGAACCGCCTTCGGGATCGAGATCTGAAATTTTTCGGAAAGCGTCGCGATCGATGTCATTTTCTTACTCCTGTCGATCGATAAGATCTTAGTAAGAAAAAGACGTTGTCGCCAGCGTCGCGCTACCGAAAGTCCTCGTACCTGAACTCACGTGAGGGTGGGGCGCACTGGAACGGCTCGGCCTCGCCGGCGGGCCGCGGCTCGTCGCATTCCGCGAAGAAGTCGGCGGCCTGGTCGTTGCGGAACTCTTTCAGGCGCGCCGCGACGTAACGCGCGCGGTCGGTCTCGCCGGCTTCCGCGAGCGCCTTCGCCCAGGCCATCATGAGGCGGGCATCGAGCAGGTAGTGCGGGGCGCGGAAGAACGACGGCATCACCGTCGACGGGTGGTCCACCGTCGTGGCGGCCGCGTAGTCGGCATGGTGACCGAAGAGCCGGCTCTGCCGGCCGTCGACGATGCGCTGGGCGAGCGGTACCGCGTCGTCGGTCGGGGCGAAGATGCTGACGACGCGCAGGTAGTCGACGACGCTGAAGAGCCCGCCGGCCGTCAGCAGCAGCGCCCCGACGAGCAGCGGCCCGTTTCGCCGCGGGCTGGCGGTCGCAGTGCCGCGCGGCGCCCGCCGTCCCAGGCCGAGACCGAGCGCGAAGGCCGTCGGAAAGAGGAAGTAGACGTACCAGAGCGGGTACTCGAGCAGGCTGTGCACCACGATCATGAAGACGATCATGAACGCGGCCCGCCGCATCGGCGCCTCGGCGGCGGCGCTGCCCGAGGCGGCTTCGTCCTGCGCCCCCGACGTGATTGCGAGCCGCAGCGCGGCGACGAGCGCCAGCCCGAGCAGC
>CAZZWY010000718.1:0-1948 GCA_964657785.1 uncultured Acetobacteraceae bacterium | reverse complement strand
CTCGCCGCGCGATGGCTCGCGATCGCGACCACGCTCGCATCGCCGCTCGCCTGTTGCGCCCCGACGGCGTTGCTCGCGACCGGCCGGCGCTCGGCGTTCGGGAGGTGATGGCTGAGCCACGCATGGCACTGGGCGAGTGCCTGCGGATGGGCGCAGACCGTCACGATGTCGTCGAGCGAATTGTCCCGCCGCAGCAGATTGTGGCGAACGTAGAGGCTCGTCTCGCCGATGATGAAGAGGGGCGTCGTCAGAAAGAGGTCGAGCGAGCGTGTCACCACACCTTCGCTCGAGTTCTCGACCGGCACCACGCCGAAGTCGGCGGAGCCGGCGCTCGTTGCATGGAACACTTCGTCGAAATTGGCGCACGGCACCCGTACGATCGACGAGCCGAAGAAGCCGAGCGCGGCCTCCTCGCTGAACGTGCCCGACGGGCCGAGGAAGGCGACCCGCGTCGGCGTCTCGAGCGCCCGGCAGGCCGACATGATCTCGCGCCAGATCGGGCTCACGCTGTCGGAAGCGAGCGGCCCGGGGTTGATGCGCTTCAGGCCGTCGATGACCTGTGCTTCGCGTTCCGGCCGGAACGCGACCGACCCGTCTCGCTTCTTCACCTCGCCCACTTCCATCGCGAGGCCGGCGCGGCGGTTGAGCAGCGCGAGCAGTTCCCGGTCGAGGCTGTCGATGCACTCCCGCAGCGCGAGCAGATCGGCCTGGCTGGAGGGTGACGGATCGGTCATGGTCGGTTGAGGCAGTGGAAGGTCAGAGCGCACCGGCAGGCAGGTTTTTCAGCTGCCTGCCGGCCGGCTTCACTTGCTGCCCGACGCCTTGCGCGCCGGCGCGGCGGCCGCCTTCGGTTCGGCAGCGGCTGGCGCAGCCGCTCCGCCGACCGGAACGCCGAGCGTCGTGCGCACCTTCTGCTCGAGCGCCTGCAGCTTCGGGTCGAGCACCGGCCGGGCCTCGCTCACGAGCTTTTGCATGAAGCCGTTCTGCATTTCGGGGCCGAGCTGCTGGTACTTCTTGTTGATCGGCGAATCGAGCCAGGCGATCACCTGCTTGAGCTCGTCGTCGCTGAATTTTTCTTCCAATACCGCGCCGATCGTCGACGGGGCGAGCTTGACCGCCCGGTCGCGGATGACGGGGAAGGATTCGTCGACGTACTTGCGGATGTCCGCATCGATGCTCTTGCCCGCCGCATCGCGCTTGTCGGCGGCGACCTGGGTCTGCAGGGCGCGGCCGGCCGCCTGTGCCATCTGGACCGCGGGCTGCTCGACGAGGCTGCGCGCGAGGTTCTCGATCCCCGGCTGCTGGAGCACGAGGATCTTCTGCACCAGCTCCCGCTTCGCGGCGGACACCGGGGCCGATGCCGTCGGCGCGGTCGTGGGGGTCTGGGGCGCAGTCTGGCCGTATGCGGCGCCCGCGCCGGCCATCAAGGCGGCCAGCATCAATCGTTTCATTAAGGGTTCTCCTCGGCGGGCGGGGTTTCGTCCGGGTCGCCGGTGGTTTCAGGGGGAACGGCGCCGGTGACATCGCCGCCGGCGTCTGGGTTCGCATCATTCTCGACGATGCGCTGCAGCCCGCTCAGCTTCGTGCCATTGTCGAGGGCGATCAGCGTCACCCCCTGCGTCGCGCGGCCGAGTTCGCGGATCTCGCCGACGCGGGTGCGCACCAGCACGCCCTTGTCGGTAATCAGCATGATCTCGTCGTCCGCATGGACCAGCGTCGCGGCGACGACCTTGCCGTTGCGCTCGCTCTGCTGGATCGCGATCATGCCCTTGGTACCGCGGCCGTGGCGGGTGTACTCGGTGATCGAGGTGCGCTTGCCGAAGCCGTTCTCGGTCGCCGTCAACACGCTTTGCGTCTCGTCCTCGGCGACGAGCATCGCGATCACGCTTTGTCCCTCTTCGAGGTACATGCCGCGCACGCCGCGGGCGTTGCGGCCCATCGGCCGCAC
>CAZZWY010000717.1:0-1971 GCA_964657785.1 uncultured Acetobacteraceae bacterium | reverse complement strand
GGCCGATGCCCGATCGCGATGAAGCAGCCGGTCAGCGACAGCTGCTCGGTGCTGCCGTCGCGCGTGTCCTTCAGGCGCACGCCGGTCACGCCGCTCGCGTCGCCGAGCACCTCGTCGAGCGTGCGCCACAGGTGCAGTTCCATCTTGCCCTCGGCGACGCGGGCCGCCACCTTGTCGACGAGGATCGCCTCGGCGCGGAACCTGTCGCGACGATGGACGAGGTGCACCTTCGAGGCGATGTTCGACAGATAGAGCGCCTCCTCGACCGCGGTATTGCCGCCGCCGACCACGCAGACTTCCTGGCCCCGATAGAAGAAGCCGTCGCAGGTGGCGCAACCGCTCACGCCGCGCCCCATGAACGCTTCCTCGGACGGCAGCCCGAGGTATTGCGCCGAGGCCCCGGTCGCGACGATGAGGGCGTCGCAGGTGTAGCTGCCCGCGTCGCCCTTGAGCGTGAACGGCCGGTGGGCGAGGTCGACCTCGTTGATGTGATCGGAGACGATCTCGGTCGCGAAGCGTTCGGCGTGCTTCTGCAGGCGCTGCATCAGGTCCGGCCCCATCACGCCGTCGACATCGCCGGGCCAGTTGTCGACGTCGGTCGTCGTCATGAGCTGGCCGCCCTGCGCCATGCCGGTGACGAGCATCGGCTTCAGGTTGGCGCGGGCCGCGTACACCGCGGCGCTGTAGCCGGCGGGGCCGGAACCCAGGATCAGGACTTTGGCGTGGCGAGGGTGGGTCATGGCAACGGGCAGGGCTGGTGAGGGGACGAGACGGCGTGCGCCGCCCCAGCGAACAAGTTTGACATGGAGGCAACCCGGGTGATCCGAAGAGCAGTTATGGCGACAATAGCCAATACCCACCGACGATCCGCCTCACGATTTCTGCTCATTCGTTCGGTGAAACTGCCGAAAACCGCGGCACCGCAACCACGAAAGGTCGCTCTCCATGGCCATGCTTTCCAATCTCGACCTGATCCGCCGGGTTCCGCTGTTTTCGTTGCTGACCACCGAGCAGGCGCAGGGAATCGCCGACAGTGTCGTGAAGCGGCGCTTCCGGCGCGGCGAGATCGTCGTCGAGCACGGCAAGAAGTCGAATGCGCTCTTCATCCTGCTGACCGGCCGGGCCCGGGTGTTGACGGCCGACTCGCGCGGCCGCGAAGTGATCCTCGCGGTGCTGCAGTCCGGCGACTACGTCGGCGAGATGAGCCTCATCGACAACGAGCCGCATTCGGCAACGGTCCGCGCCGAAGTTCAGACCGACATGCTGATCCTCGGTCGCCCCGAGTTCACGCGCTGCCTGCCCGAGAACTCGAGCCTCTCCTACGCGATCATGCGCGGCCTCGTTCACCGCCTGCGCAGCGCCGACCGGCAGATCGAATCGCTCGCGCTGCTCGACGTCTATGGCCGGGTCGCCCGCACGCTGCTCGACATGGCCGAGGTCGAGGACGGCCAGAAGACGATCCGCAACAAGGTCTCGCGACAGGATCTCGCCAAGGTCGTCGGTGCGTCGCGCGAGATGGTCAGCCGGGTCATGAAGGATCTGGAGGAGCGCGGCATGATCCACACCCAGGAAAATGGCTCGGTCGTGATCAAGGAGCAGCTCGCCGGCTGAGGGCGTTCGCTCACGCGCCGGCGCACCGAAGCGTCGTCCGGCAGCGCTCCCCGGCGCACGGATCGTCCACAATTCGGGGATGACCTTTCCCCTCGGATCGCTGAGATCGGAAGCGGGCGCGACGGCAGCGCCGCATCTGACGACTCACCCCGGAACCTACCAGCGCGACGGCCGCCCGCCGGCCCGGGCGAAGGCGCCCCCGCCGACCGGATGGCGTGGCCAGCTGCTGCTGCTCGCGACGGGGGTGGCGTGGCTGCTGGCGGTGCTCGCGCTGACGAGCCACAACCCGGCCGACGCCGCGTTCTCGAGCTCGGGGGCGTCGCCGGTCACGCTCAACAAGGCCGGGGTGGCGGGCGCTTG
>CAZZWY010000716.1:0-1974 GCA_964657785.1 uncultured Acetobacteraceae bacterium | reverse complement strand
CGCGATGTTGTAGGCATGCGGGAAGCCCGCTGCCGTCGCCGCCTGCGCGGCCGCCTTCTGCCCGTGCAGCATGCTGGCGATCTCGCCGGCCGACTGCGAGGAGCGTTGCGCCAGGTTGCGCACCTCGGCGGCGACCACCGCGAAGCCGCGGCCGCCCTCGCCGGCTCGCGCAGCTTCGATCGCGGCATTGAGCGAAAGCAGGTTGGTCTGCATCGCCAGGCCGTTGATCGTCTCCACCACGTCGCGGATTCGTTGCAGCGTGGTGTGCTCGGCGGTGATGTCGCTGGCGTAGATGCTCAGCTTCAGCAGCTTGCCGTCGACGCCGAAGATCGAAATGAAGGTGCAGCGCAGCCAGACGATGCGGCCGTCCGGCGTGCTCGACCGGATCTCCCGCTGCAGACTCTCGCCGTTGCGCAGCCTGGCCCCGTCTTCGCCGTGCATCACGTCGCCGTGGATCCCGCGGAGCGCCTCGGCGGCCTGCTCGAGCGTCTCGTGGCCGAGCAGCCGCAGCATCATCGGGCTCACGTCGAGGGCGACGCCGTCGGGCGTCCAGTCGGCCATGGCGGTGGAGGAGCGGAACGCGAGAAGCCGGGTCGCGTCCTCCTGCGCCTGCATCTTCGTCTCGGTGATGTTGGCCTGCACCGAGACGAACTTGTGCAGTTTCCCGTCCGCGTTGAAGATCGGATTGATCGAGAGCGAGATCCAGTACGGCTCGCCCGCTTTGGTGTAGTTCAGGATCTGCTCGTAGAACGGCTCCTGCCGGCGCAATTTGTCTCTGATTCGGGAGACGGTGCCTTTGTCGGTGTGCGGCCCCTGGAGCAAACGGCCGGGTTTGGCGCCCAGGATTTCCTCCTTTGAAAAGCCGGTGAGCTTGGTGAAGCCGGGGTTGACGTACTCGGCGCAACCGGTGGCGTCGGTGATGACGACCGAATTGTCGGTGCCGTTGGCAACGAGCGAGAGCAGTTCGACCGTCCGCCGGGCGTTGACCTGCTCCGTGATGTCGCTCGCGAACTTGACCACCTTCCAGGGGCGGCCCGACAGGTCCAGCACCGGGTTGTAGGACGCCTGGATCCAGACGTCGCGGCCGCTCTTGTGGATGCGCCGGAATTCGGCCGTCTGGAACTGGCCGGCGCGCAGCGCGTCCCAGAACGACTGATAGGCCGCCGACTGACGCTCGGCGGGATCGACGAAGATGCCGTGGTGCTTGCCGACGATTTCCTCGAGTCGGTAGCCGAGAGCCTGGAGGAAGTTGGGATTGGCGGTCAGCACATGGCCGTCGAGGTCGAACTCGATGACCGCCTGCGATTTGCCGATGGCGCCGAGCTGACCGGCGGTCTCCGTGTCCCGCATCTTGCGTTCGGTGGTGTCCTGAGCGATCTTCAGGATCGACTTCGGGCGCCCGAAGCGGCTGAGCACCGGGTTGTAGCTCGCCTGCATCCAGACGACCTGGCCACCCTTGGTGACGCGCTCGAACTCCGCGGTCTGCGCTTCACCGGCGCGCAGGCGCTCCCAGAACGAACGGTACTCGGCGCTCGCGGCGTAGGCCGGGTCGACGAAGATGCGATGGTGCTTGCCGCGGATTTCGCCCAGGGTGTAGCCCATCGCGTCGAGAAAGCGCGGGTTCGCGTTCAGGATTTGTCCGTCCAGATCGAACTCGATCACCGCCTGCGACGCCGTCAGTGCCTGGACCTGCCGCGTCGCGGTGCTAGCGAAGAGATTGAGCATGGAGTCGTCCTTTGAGGGCGTTTTCGGCCGCACCCTCGAAAGCTTGAGGCGGCTGCCGCCGAGGGACGCACCTGCCCGTGGGAGGGTGAGGCTCCGTAGGTTCCTTTCAGTGCCCGGCGTGGTCGAGCGGCTTGCGAACCTGCACCTCGACGCCCCCCGCCGGCACGTTGCCGGCGGGCATGGCGCCGCCGCCTGGCGCCCCGGCGCGCGCGGGCGGCGGCATCTCGCCTGTCCATTCGCGACAGGCTC
>CAZZWY010000715.1:0-2015 GCA_964657785.1 uncultured Acetobacteraceae bacterium | reverse complement strand
CGATCATCGCGTTGGTGTCGGCGATGTCGCGCCAGGCCATCACGCCGGTCAGGTCGTTGCCGGGGATCGGCGGGATGAAGGGCACCGACCCGGTCGCGATCAGCAAGCGGTCGTAGGGCTCCTCGGTGCCGTCTTCGGCGATGACGATGCGGCGCGCGCGGTTGACGTCGACGACCTTCTTGCCCAGGTGCAGGCGGATGCCGTGTTCCTCATACCAGGCGAGCGGGTTCAGCACGATCTCGTCCAGCGTCTGCTCGCCGGTCAGCACCGGGCTCAACATGATGCGGTTGTAGTTCGGATGCGGCTCGGCGCCGAACACCGCGATCTCGTAGAGGTCCGGGGCGATCTTCAGCAGCTCTTCGAGCGTTCGCACGCCCGCCATGCCGTTGCCGATCATCACGAGTTTCATTTTCTTCATCGGGTTCTCCGAAGGGGTTCGATCGGCGGCACCGCACGGCGCCGCCGCGGGAATTCGCGCGAAGGCTTGCGCAATACTCCGCCGCCATGAGCTTCGATCTGGACATCGGCCGAGCCACCCACCCGGGCGGTCGGCCATACAACGAGGATTTCGCGGGCGTCGCGGCGCCTGCGAGCGGTGAGGAGGCGAGCGGCCTGATCGCCGCGATCGCCGACGGCGTGAGCACCGGCGGCGGCGGCCGCGAAGCGGCGCAAACCACGGTCCTGAGCGTCGTGTCCGACTTTCACGGCGCGCCCGACACCTGGGATACGAGCGTCGTGCTCGACCGGCTGATCGCTGCCCAGAACGCGTGGCTGGTCGACCACAACCGGCGTCGGCAGAACGCCGCCACGCGCGATCCATCGACGTCCGCGATCGGCATGACGACGCTGACCGCGCTCGTCCTGCGCGGGCAGGCCTGGACGGTCGCGCACGTCGGCGACACGCGCGCCTGGCTGCTGCGCTCGGGCGAGTGTGCACAACTGACTCAGGACCATGCCTTCGAGGAAGCGTTCCAGCGCAGCCGCCTCACCCGCGCCCTCGGCCTCGACGACACGGTGCGGATCGACATCGAGCAGGGCGAACTGCGGCGCGGCGACGTCTTCGTGCTGACGACCGACGGCGTGCACGGCGTCCTGTCGCGGGCGCAGATCGCGAAGCTCGCCGGCGCAGACAGCGCCGAGGCCGCGAGTCGCGCCATCGTCGACGCCGCCGTGCGAGCCGGCTCGCGCGACAACGTCACCGCGGTCGTGATCCGGGCCGTGCAGCTGATCGCCGGCCGCTTCGAGGACACCCTGCTGCCCGGCCGCGCCCTGCCGCTGCCGCGCCGGCTCGAGCCCGGCGACCGGCTCGACGGCTACACCGTGATCGGCCTCATCGCCGACACCGGCGTGCACCGCCTCTACCGGGCGCGCTTCGACGGCGGCGAGACGGACGTGGTGATCAAGACCCTGCGCGAGTCGCTCGGCGCCGCGGCCGAGGAACGCACGATGCTCGTTCACGAAGCCTGGCTCGCCCGCCGGCTCGGCGAGGCGCCGCCACGGCGCGAGGAGGCCGGCTTCGTCCGCACTCACGCCACCCACGACGCGTCGGCGTTCTACGTCGTCTTCGACTGGCACGCGGGCGCGACGCTCGACACGCTGCTCGCCGGCGGCCGGCGTTTCGAAGTCGCGGAGATCGTCGAGGCCGGTACCGCGATCGCCCGGGCGCTCGGCCGCCTGCACCGGCTCGGCGTCGTGCACCGGGACATCAAGCCCGGCAATCTGCAACTCGGCGACGACGGCCGGTGGCGTGTGCTCGATCTCGGCGCGGCGATCTCCGGCAACGATTCGCCGGAGATCCGCGGGCGCGCCGGCGGCACGGACATTGGCGGGTACGGGATAGGCGTCCAGGTCGAGCAGCATGCGTCACAGGTCCAATGGCGTAGCGATGACGGAAGCGATGCGATCCGGACCCGGTCCCCGCGCGCTTCGCCGCCCCCCGGCGGCTGCGCATGTGGACCGCGATCCGCCCCCCGCGGCGCATCGCCGGCATCGACGAAGCGGGCAGGGGCCCCCTC
>CAZZWY010000714.1:0-2025 GCA_964657785.1 uncultured Acetobacteraceae bacterium | reverse complement strand
CGTGCTCGGGCCCGAGGCGCGCGGCCGCGCCCGACGGGTCGGCGCGTTCGAGGTCGAGGATCACGACGCGCGCGCCTTGCGCGGCCATCATGCGGGCGGTCGCGAACCCGAGACCATTGAGACCGGCGCCGCCGGTGACGAGGGCGACTTTGTCGGCGAGAAGCATGGGTGAACTCCTGAAGATGTGAACGGGGAAGAGAGACCGACGAGACGGCTCGGGCGCTTCAGCCCAGCCAGGCCTTGATGCGGGCGGCGAGCGCGTCGTGGCTGATGCCGTAGCGCTCGTGCAGGGTCGGCAGTGCGCCGGCGTCGAGAAAGGCGTCGGGCAGGCCCGCCAGCTCGAAGCCCGCGGGCTGCACGCGGTGGCGCAGCAGCGTGCTCGCCACCGCTTCGCCGAGGCCGCCGATCGTCGAATGGTTCTCGGCGACGACGACCAGCCGGTGCCGGTAGCGCACCGCCTCGAGGATCGCGGCTTCGTCGAGCGGCTTGATCGTCGGGCAGTGCAGCACCGCCACGCCGATCTTGTCGGCGGCGAGCGTCTTGGCGACCTCGAGGGCGCGCATCGTCATGAAGCCGCTCGAGATGACGAGCACCTCGTCGCCGTCGCGCAGCAGCTTGGCGCGGCCCAGCTCGAAGCGGTAGTCGTACTCGTCGAGCACCAGCGGCACGTTGCCGCGCAAGAGGCGCATGTAGACGGGGCCCTTGTGCGCGGCGATCTGCGGCACCGCCTGCTCGATGTCGAGCGCGTCGCACGGGTCGACGATCGTGAGGCCGGGGATCGCCCGCATCATCGCGAGGTCGTCCGTCGCCTGGTGGCTCGGGCCGTAGCCGGTGGTCAGGCCCGGCAGCGCGCAGCAGATCTTGACGTCGAGGTTTTCTTCGGCGATCACCTGGTGGATGAAGTCGTAGGCGCGGCGCGTGCCGAAGACGGCGTAGGTGGTCGCGAACGGCACCAGGCCTTCCTTGGCCATGCCGCCGGCCGCGGCCATCAGCAGCTGCTCGGCCATGCCCATCTGGAAAAAGCGTTCGGGATAGGCCTGCGCCAGCAGGTGAAGGTCGGTGTACTTGGCGAGGTCGGCGGTCAGGCCGACGATCTCGGGGCGGCTCGCGGCCAACTCGACCAGCGCCTTGCCGAACGGCGCCGCCTTCACGCGCTGCCCCTCGCTCGCGATCGAGGCGATCATCGCCGACGTGGTCAGGCGCGGCTTCTTCTCGATGACGGGGGCGTTCATGCCGGGACTCCTTCGGTCAATTCGGTGGACTGCGACGCGTCGAGGATCGCGAGCGCCTGTTGCCACTCGGGCGGGTCGACGCGGATGAAGTGGTTCTTCTCGCGCTGCTCGAGGAAGGGCACGCCCTTGCCCATCAGCGTGTCGAAGAGGATCACCCGCGGCCGGGCCTCGGTGAGCTGGCGCGCGGTGTCGAAGGCCTTCAGCACCGCCGCCAGATCGTTGCCGTCGACCCGCTGCACGTGCCAGCCGAAGGCCGCCCACTTGTCGGCGAGCGGCTCGAAACCGAGCACCTTGCCGGAGGGGCCGTCGGCCTGCTGGTTGTTGATGTCGACGAGGCAGATGAGGTTCGCGAGGTGGTGGTGCGCCGCGCCCATCGCCGCCTCCCACGTCGCGCCTTCGTCGAGCTCGCCGTCGGACATCGAGTTGTAGACGAACGCGGGATTCTTCTTGTGGCGCAGGCCGAGTGCCATGCCGACGCCGATCGCGAGCCCCTGGCCGAGCGAGCCGCCCGAGATCTCCATGCCGGGGGTGTAGGTTGCCATGCCCGACATCGGCAGACGGCTGTCGTCGCTGCCGTAGCTCTCGAGTTCGCTCTCGGCAATGATGCCGGCCTCGATCAGCGCGGCGTAGAACGCGATCGCATAGTGGCCGTGCGACAGCAGGAAGCGGTCACGGCCGTCCCACTCGGGTTCGTCGGCGCGGAAGTTGAGCGCATGGCCGTACGCGACCGCCAGCACGTCGGCCCAGCCGAGCGCCTGGCCGATGTAGCCCTGGCCCTGCACCTCACCCATGC
>CAZZWY010000713.1:0-2030 GCA_964657785.1 uncultured Acetobacteraceae bacterium | reverse complement strand
GATGGGCATCGATCCAGGCGGCCGCTTCGCGCAGCAGCGCGGCCGTCGCACGCAGCGCCATGTCGACCTTGCCGAGCGCCGCCGAACGCCAGGGCGTGGCCGGCGCGGGCCCGGCGGTCGACCGGGCCAGCGCCCCGGCGACGGCGAGCGCTCCCCCATACCAGCAGGCGGCGATGCCCGCGCCGCCCTGCCAGAACCCGGGGCGCGACAGGTACTCGCCGACCGCGCCGACGCGCCGGCCGCGGGCGTGCGTGAAGCTCACGTCCAGGCTGGCGCTGCCCGGCATTCCGACAGCGTGCCAGCCGCCGGCCTCCACCCGCACGCCAGGTTGGCGGAGGGCGATCCGAACCAGCTGCGGGCCGCGGCCGTCGGCATGCCACGCCGTCAGCAATGCATCGCTCGCGCCGAGGGCACCCGAGCACCAGCATTTCGCGCCGCTCAGGACCACCTCGCCGGCCTCCGACGCCGACTCGATGAGGGTCCGGCCGTTCGGCGCCTCGGACGCCCAAACGCCGAGCGTCGACGCCGGATCGAGCGGCGTCGCGTCGCCGAGTTCGGTCAGGATCGCGAGGGCATCGGTGTGGCCCTCAAAGAGCTTGGCGAGCGAAAGATCGTGTTCGGCGACGGTCGCCAGCGCCCGCCAGCGTGCCAGCGTTTGCCCGCTGCCGGGCTGCGGCAGGCGATCGAGGCCGAGGCGGACGAGCCGACGCAGGGTCGCTCCGGCGCCCTCTTCGGGAGGGGCTTCGTTCAGCACCTCGCGCAGGCGCCCCACGACCCTCACGGCTGGGCGTCGAGCGCCGGCTCGCGTGTCGGCCGGGCCTCGAAGCTGACCCGTTCCAGCGTGGCGCCGAAGCCGCCTGCGGCCCGGTACTCACGCCGCGCACTGGTGACGACGCGCGGCCGCGCCGACCAGGCGATCGACGCGCCATGCCGCTGCAGCTCTTCGACGAGTGCGACGTCCTCGCTGCACGCCAGCGCCGGAAAGCCGCCCACCGCGACGTAAGCCACCGCGCAGACGCCGAGGTTCGCGCCGTGAATGTGGCGGTGGCCGTCGGCATCGGTGTAGGTGCGGCGAAAATGGCGCTGCATCGCGGCGCCGTAGACGCCCCAATCGTTCACCGCCACCGTGCCGCAGACCGCGTCGACGTCGAGCGCGAGCTGGGCCGAGAGCCAGTCGGCGGCGACGGTGGTGTCGGCATCGGTGAACGCCAGCCAGCGCGCGCCGGCGTCGAGCGCGACGGCGACGCCGGCCGCGCGGGCGATGCCGACGTTGTGGGCCTCGACCGCGACGGTGGTGGCGCCGTGCGCTTCGGCGATCGCACCGGTGCGGTCCGTGCACGCGTCGAGGGCGACCACGACCAGCACTTCCTCGCCCCGCAGCGCTGCGCAGCGGGCCGCGATGGCGATCGAGCGCAGGCACTCGCCGATCTGGGCTTCCTCGTCATGGGCGGGAACGACGACAGCGATCAATGGCAACTCCTCGGGGTGGTACAGGTCGCGCAAAGTCGCGATGCGAGAAGGTAAGGACGACCACCGGGCGATCCCGTCAGCCGAACGCTCGGCTCGGCGTAGTCCGTGCTCCCACGCGGCGCCGATCGAGGCACGCCATTTGCCCGCCTGCAGCGCCTGCAGCCCGATGCCGCGCCCCCGCGCGCTGACCGTCCCGATGAATGCCGCCAGCCTGCTCCCCCCCGCCGATCCGGCCCGCATCCACCTGCTCGAAGTGATCGGCAACGGCATCGTCGGGGGGATGGAGAGTTGCGTCACCCGGCTGATCGAGCGCCTGCCGCGCGAGCGTTACGCGATCACCGCGCTCTGCCCCTTCGAGAGCCGCTTTACCGACGGCCTGAGGGCGCTGGACGTGGAAGTGCTGATCGCGCCGATGCCGGAAGACCCGCTCTGGTCGTCGATCCAGATGGCCTGCGCTTTGATCAAGGCCGCCGCGATCGACGTGCTGCATGCGCACCTGACGAATGCCCATCTGCTGGCCGGCGTGGTCAGCGACGAGATGGCCCTGCGCGCCAAGGGAC
>CAZZWY010000712.1:0-2031 GCA_964657785.1 uncultured Acetobacteraceae bacterium | reverse complement strand
CGGCGGACAGAACGCGCTTGTGGTGGACTCTTCCGCACTGGCCGAGCAGGTCGTGGCGGACGTGCTGGTGTCCGCCTTCGACAGCGCCGGACAACGGTGTTCGGCGCTGCGCGTGCTCTGCGTCCAGGATGAAGCCGCGGACCGGGTGCTCGAGATGCTGCGCGGCGCGATGGCCGAGCTCCGCCTCGGCGACCCGGCGCAGCTCGCGACCGACGTCGGCCCGGTGATCGACGCCGATGCCAAGGCCACCATCGACCGGCATCTCGACGCGATGCGGCAGAAGGGGCGCCCGGTGTTCCAGCAGGCGCATGCCGCCTCGGCACCGGCCGAGGGCGGCACGTTCGTGATGCCGACGCTGATCGAACTCGCGACCCTCGGCGAGCTGCAGCGCGAAGTCTTCGGCCCGGTGCTGCACGTGCTGCGCTACCGGCGCCCTGACCTCGACACCCTGCTCGAGCAGATCAACGCGACCGGCTACGGCCTCACGCTCGGCCTGCACACGCGCATCGACGAGACGATCGCGCGGGTCGTGTCGCGGGCGCATGCGGGCAACGTCTACGTCAACCGCAACATGGTCGGCGCGGTGGTCGGCGTGCAGCCGTTCGGCGGCGAGGGGCTGTCGGGCACCGGCCCGAAGGCGGGCGGGCCGCTCTATCTCTACCGGCTGCTCGCGAGCCGCCCGCCGGGAGCGCTGGCGCGTGCCGTCGACGCGGCCGGTGGCGCCGAATCGGCGGACGCCACCGAACCGGTCGGCGCCCTTCGCGCGTTGCAGCAGTGGGCCGGCGCGCAAGGCGATCCGGCGCTCGCCGCGGTCTGCACCGCCTTCGCCGGCGAGTCGCGCAGCGGCGCTTCGCGCGTCCTCAAGGGCCCGACCGGCGAGCGCAATGTCTATACCCTGCTGCCGCGCGAGGCGGTGCTCTGCCTCGCCGACGCCGAGGCCGACCGGCTGGTGCAGCTCGCCGCCGTGCTCGCGGTCGGCAGCCGGGCGGTCTGGCCGGTCGAGGCGCAGGGGCTGCTGGCACGGCTGCCGGCGGAGGTTCGCACATCGGTTGCGCTCGCGCAGGACTGGTCGGCGCCGGCCGTGAGCTTCGACGCGGTGCTGCTCCACGGCAGCACCGAGGCCTTGCAGCAGGTCGCTCGCACCTTGGCAGATCGCCCCGGCGCGATCGTCGGCGTGCAGCGGCTCGCGCCGGGCGACACCGCCATTGCGCTCGAGCGCCTCCTCGTCGAACGTTCGCTCAGCGTCAACACCGCGGCCGCCGGGGGGAACGCGAGCCTGATGACGATCGGGTAGCCTCGACGCCGATCGCTGCCGTCGTCACGCGAAGAGCCACCGAATGATCCCGTCGCTCCCCGACACCGAGACCACCGCCCCGGTGACCGTCTTCGGCCCGGACTTCCCGTTCGCGTTCGACGAGTGGATCCGCCATCCGGCGGGGCTCGGTTCGATTCCGGCCGAGCACCACGGCACCGAGGTCGCGATCATCGGCGCCGGCATGGCCGGCATGGTCGCGGCGCACGAGCTGATGCGGCTCGGCTTGAGGCCGGTCGTCTACGAAGCGTCGAAGATCGGCGGGCGGCTCAGGTCGCAGCGCTTCGAGGGCGCGGCGGGCGTCATCGCCGAGCTCGGCGGGATGCGCTTTCCGGTGTCGTCGACGGCGTTCTACCACTACGTCGACCGGCTCGGTCTGGCGTCCGCGCCGTTCCCGAATCCGCTGACCGCCGCGTCCGGCAGCACGGTGATCGATCTGGAAGGCCAGACGCACTATGCCCGCACGCTCGACGACCTGCCGCCGATGTTCCGGGAAGTCGCCGACGCCTGGGCCGAGGCGCTCGAGGCCGGCGGCCATTTCAAGGCGGTGCAGGACGCGATCCGGCGGCGCGACGTGCCGGCGCTCAAGGCGCTCTGGAACCGCCTCGTGCCGCTCTGGGACGACCGCACCTTCTACGACTTCGTCGCCACCTCGAGCGCGTTCTCGAAGCTGTCGTTCCACCATCGCGAAGTCTTCGGCCAGGTCGGCTTCGGCACGG
>CAZZWY010000711.1:0-2037 GCA_964657785.1 uncultured Acetobacteraceae bacterium | reverse complement strand
ACGACTCGCCGTTGAGGAATACGAAACGCTCGTCGTAGAGCATCCGGCTGCGACTCGCGAGCCGCACACCCGCCGCGCCGGCGAGGCTGGACGGCTCGCCCGGCGGTTCGAACCAGACGCCCGGCTTGGGCTCGCTCAGCACCTCGCCGAGCGCGCAGGCGAGCGCCTCGGCGTCACCGAGCAGGCGCGCGACGGCACGCGCGCCGAAGGCCGAAAGCGCCGCCGGCACCTGCGCCGGGTGGTCGGTCGCCGCCTGCGCCGGATCCCGGTACAGGACTTCAACCGCGTCAACCGCGTCCGGCTCGCCCGGCTCGGCTGCGTCGATCGCCCGCTGCAGGATGGCGCGCCCGAACGCGTCGCGCCCGGGCGCCCGAAAGCCGACCGACGCCGTCAGGCACTCGCCTTCCGCCACGCCGTCGTGGGCCCAGCCGGGCGGCAGGTAGAGCATGTCGCCGGTGTCGAGCAGCCATTCGGCGACGGGCTCGAATCGGTCGAGCAGCTTCAAGGGCACGTCCGGCATGAGCGTCGCGTCGCCCACCGGGCCGATGCGCCAGCGGCGCTTGCCGCGCAGCTGAAGCAGGAACACGTCGTAGGAGTCGACGTGAGGGCCGACGCCGCCGCCCTCGCTGGCGTACGAGACCATCAGGTCGTCGAGCCGTGCGTCCGGCACGAAACGGAAGCGGTCGAGCAGATCGCGCGCCGCCGCCAGGTGGAGGTCCACGCCCTGAACGAGCAGCGTCCAGCCCGGTCGCGCGAGCGGCGGCAGCACCCGGCGGGCGATGGGGCCGTGGCGCAGCGTCCAGCGATCCTGCTGACGCACGATCAGGCGCGACTCGGCGGCGTCGTCCGCCGCGAGCGCGAAGAGCCGCGCCCGGCTCAGGATCGCGTCCGCGTCGGGCACCGCGGCGCGGACGAGCAGCGGCTTTTTCTGCCAGTGCCGGCGCATGAAACGCTGCGGCGACAGGCCGCCCAGCAGCGGCGTGGCGAGCGTCGTATCCATGCGATGATTATCGGATGCGCATCACCCCACCGTGCGTCGTCAGCCTCACCTGGCGGCTGCAGGACACACAGGGCAGCCTGATCGACGAGCTGAAGGAGCCGGTCGAATTCTTCGTCGGCGGCGACGACCTGCTGGCGAAGGTCGAGGAAGCGCTGGTCGATCACCAGGCCGGCGACGAGGCGCTGCTGCACCTCGAACCCGAACATGCCTTCGGCGACTACGACGCCACGCTGGTCTTCTTCGAGGAGCGGTCGGTGCTGCCGGAGGGGGTCGATGTCGGCATGCAGTTCGAAGGCGTTCCGGAAGGCGCCGTCACCCGGGGCATGCCCGAGGACGCGATCTACACCGTCACCGAGACCTACCCGACGCACGTCGTGCTCGACGGTAACCATCCGCTCGCCGGCATCGCACTGCGCCTGCAGGTGACGGTGCGGGACGTGCGCGAAGCCACGCCGGAGGAGATCGACGCCCGCAGCGTCGGCGAACCGGCGTTCGCGTTGCTGAAAACGGCGCCCGCGGGCACCCCGCTGCACTGAGATAGACGCCGGGCGACCGGCGGGCGCGCTGAGGAAATCGGCACCGGCGACGGGGCGGATCGACCGACTTCGCGTCGGCCCTCGGGGCGGCGTCGTGACGAGATGCGCGGCCGGCCGGGGAACGTGCCGCGCCGCCCCGGGCTCGCGGGGGGTTGGCGACCCCCACCGCGCCCTATTCTCGCCCGGCGAACCGACATGCCCGGACACGCCCGTGTCCAGCGCCTCGGAACCCCCGGAGCCCTTCGATGAAGATTTCGCTGATCACCTGCGCTGTGGCGACAGGCCTCTACGCCAGCTTCGCCGTCCATGCCGACGTGCCCCCGACGCCCGCTGGGGACGACGTCGCCGCGACCAGCAACGTCGCGAGCCCTGGCGTCTTGGAACGCAAGCTCGACGGCAGCGTCCGCGACCTGAGCGTGCAGACCGTCGGCAACACCGCGAGCGCGACGCGCAGCGGCAACGGCGGCAGCGGCGGCACGGCCAACGGCGGCACCGGCAACG
>CAZZWY010000710.1:0-2044 GCA_964657785.1 uncultured Acetobacteraceae bacterium | reverse complement strand
GATCGTGTAGCTCTTCTCGGTGACGTCGATGATGCGGCCGCGGAAGATGTCGGCCATGCGCTTCATCTCGTCGCGTTCCTTGCCCACCGCACGGACCTTGATCAGCATCAGCTCGCGTTCGGTGAAGGCGGCTTCGGTCAGGTCGACGACCTTGACGACTTCGATCAGCCGGTTCAGGTGCTTGGTGATCTGCTCGATGACCTCGTCGGAGCCGGTCGTGACGATCGTCATGCGGGACAGCGACCCGTCCTCGGTCGGCGCGACGGTCAGGCTCTCGATGTTGTAGCCGCGCGCCGAAAAGAGGCCGACGACGCGCGAGAGGGCACCCGGCTCGTTTTCGAGCAACAGGGCGATGACGTGTTTCATGGTGTCGTTCCAGGCGCGCTCTTCAATGCCGGCGACGGTAATCGCCGGCCCTTGGCCACGCCCGCTTTCGATGATGGATGAATCGGTGAATGAATCGGCCGAAGGCAATGTGGGCAGCGGTGGCGAGCGTTCCGCCGGAGACGGGCCAGGCGCGGTCACGCCGGGCCCCGCAACGGCGTTCAGCCGGTCACAGGTCTTCGGACCCCAGCAGCATCTCCGAGATGCCCTTGCCGGCCTGGACCATCGGCCAGACGTTCTCGGTCGGGTCGGTCCGGACGTCGAGGAACACGGTCCGGTCTTTCAGGCGGATCGCCTCGCGCAGCGCCGGTTCGACATCGGCCGGGCGCTCGATCTTCAGGCCGACGTGGCCATAGGCTTCCGCGAGCTTGACGAAGTCGGGCAGCGCGTCCATGTAGCTGTGCGAGTAACGGCCGCCGTAGTCGATCTGCTGCCACTGCCGCACCATGCCGAGGTAGCGGTTGTTGAGCGAGACGATCTTCACCGGCGTCTGGTACTGCAGGCAGGTCGAGAGCTCCTGGATGCACATCTGGATCGAGCCTTCGCCGGTGATGCAGAAGACGTCGCTCTCGGGCTTCGCGAGCTTGATGCCCATCGCATACGGCAGGCCGACGCCCATCGTGCCGAGGCCGCCGGAATTGATCCACCGGCGCGGCTCTTCGAAGCCGTAGTACTGCGCGGCCCACATCTGATGCTGGCCGACGTCCGACGTGATGAAGGTGTCGCGGCCCTTCGTCAGTTCGCAGAGCGTCTCGACCACGTATTGCGGCTTGATCACGTCGCCGCTCTTGCGGTAGGCCAGGCACTCGCGCTTGCGCCACTCGCCGATCTGCTGCCACCACGCCGACAGCGCCGCCGCGTCGGGCCGCGACTGCGCCTCGCGAATCTGCAGGATCAGCTCCTGCAGCACGTCCTTCACGTCGCCGACGATCGGGATGTCGACCCGCACCCGCTTGGAGATGGACGACGGATCGATGTCGACATGGATGATCTTGCGCTCGACCGAGGCGAAATGCGCCGGGTTGCCGATCACCCGGTCGTCGAACCGCGCGCCGACGGCGAGCAGCACGTCGCAGTGCTGCATCGTCATGTTGGCCTCGTAGGTGCCGTGCATGCCGAGCATGCCGAGGAACTTCGGGTCGCTCGCCGGCATCGCGCCGAGGCCCATCAAGGTGTTCGTGACCGGAACCCCGAGCAGGTTCGCGAGCTCCCTCAATTCGCCGGAAGCGTTGCCGAGCACGACGCCGCCACCCGTGTAGAGGTAGGGGCGCCTGGCCGACAGCAGCAGCGCGACCGCCTTCCTGATCTGCCCGCCATGCCCCTTCCGGACCGGGTTGTAGGAGCGCATCTCGACCCGCTCCGGATAGGCGAACGGCGCGGTCTTCAGCGACACATCCTTCGGAATGTCGACGACCACCGGGCCGGGACGCCCGCTACGGGCGATGTGGAACGCCTTCTTCAGGGTCAGCGCGAGGTCGCGCACGTCCTTGACGAGGAAGTTGTGCTTGACGATCGGCCGGGTGATGCCGACGGTATCGCACTCCTGAAAGGCGTCCAGGCCGATCGCGGCGGTCGGCACCTGCCCGGTGACGATCACCATCGGGATCGAGTCCATGTAGGCCGTCGCAATGCCGGTGATCGCGTTCGTGACGCCCGGGCC
>CAZZWY010000709.1:0-2054 GCA_964657785.1 uncultured Acetobacteraceae bacterium | reverse complement strand
GGCCGGCGTTTCGGGCGTCGTCTGGGCCCGGGCGGCGAGCGCCGTGAGACAGGCGACGGCGATGCAGGGTCGCAGCAGGCGAAACGGCGGAACTCGGGAGTGCGGCATGCCGAAGTGAAGTTTTGTGAGGACAGGGCGTCCGCAAAGCAATACCCGAGCCTGTCCGGTGTTCGCCGCCGATGGCACACTCGGCCGATGGAACCCGCCGCGTTTGCGAAGAATGCCTGGTACGTCGCCTGCACGCCCGACGAGATCGAGGCCAAGCCGCTGGGCCGCACCGTCTGCAACGAGAAGATCGTGTTCTACCGCGGGCCGGACGGCGCGGTCGCCGCGCTCGAGGACTTCTGCCCCCACCGTGGCGCGCCGCTCTCGCTCGGGTCGGTCGTCGGCGGCCGGCTGGTGTGCGGCTATCACGGGCTCGAGATGGGATGCGACGGCAAGACGATCGCGATGCCCGGCCAGCGCGTCCGCGGGTTTCCGGCGATTCGCAGCTTTCCGGTCGTCGAGCGTGACGGTTTCGTCTGGGTCTGGACCGGCGAGGCCGCGCTGGCCGACCCCGCTGGCATCCACCCGCTCGCGTGGGCCACGAGCCCCGACTGGGCCTACGGCGGCGGCCTCTACCACGTGGCGTGCGACTACCGCCTGATGATCGACAACCTGATGGACCTGACGCACGAGACCTACGTCCATGCGAGCAGCATCGGCCAGAAGGAGATCGACGAGACGCCGACCGCCACCCGGGTCGAGGGCGACCAGGTCGTCACCAGCCGCTTCATGCAGGGCGTGATGCCGCCGCCGTTCTGGCAAATGGCGCTGCGCGGCAACCACCTGCCCGACGACCAGCCCGTCGACCGCTGGCAGATCTGCCGCTTCACGCCACCCAGTCACGTCATGATCGAGGTGGGCGTTGCGCTGGCGGGGCAGGGCGGCTATCACGCCGACCCGGCGGTCAAGGCGTCGAGCATCGTGGTCGACTTCATCACGCCGGAAACCGACACGTCGATCTGGTACTTCTGGGGCATGGCGCGCAATTTCCGGCCTGATGACGCGGTACTCACCGCATCGATCCGCGACGGCCAGGCGAAGATCTTCGGCGAAGATCTCGAGATGCTCGAATCTCAGCAGCGCAACCTGGCCGCCCATCCCGGCCGCGGCCTCCTCAAGCTCAACATCGACGCGGGGGGTGTGCAGTCGCGCCGCGTGCTCGAGCGCGTCGTTGCGCTCGAACGCGGCTCGCCGGTGCGGGCAGCGCCTTGAACGGCGTCGCGGGCGCCGTGCCCCGATTGATTTCGAGCGGCCCGACATGGTGAAGGCGCTCTTCGGTGCTGCGGCGTTGCTGATCGTGCTGGCGATCGTGGCGGCGATCGGCCTGCGGCAGACGCACAGCGTCGCGTTGGTTCCCCTCAAGCCGGCGGCGAGCGGGGTGCCGTCGGGCTCGGCCCGTGACGAGGCGCGCGCCGTGCAGCAGCAGGTGGTGCAGCAGATCGGCCAGGCGATGGGCGCCGCCTCTGCCTCGCGCAGCCAGGCGGAGGGGCCGCCGTGAGCGCGTCGCCGGCCGACGAACGCGCGATGCGCATCGCCCTCGATCAGGCGCAGAACGCCCGGCTGGTCGGCGAAGTGCCGGTGGGGGCGGTGATCCTGCGCGACGGCCAGGTGATCGCGACCGGCTACAACCGCCCGATCACCGATTGCGACCCGACGGCGCACGCCGAGGTGGTGGCGCTTCGTCATGCGGCGCAACTGCTGTCCAACTACCGGCTCCCGGAATGCGAGCTCTTCGTGACGCTCGAGCCGTGCGCGATGTGCGCGATGGCGCTGCTTCACGCGCGTGTCAAGCGGGTGGTGTTCGGCGCGGCCGATCCGAAGACGGGTGCCGCCGGGTCGGTCGTCGACCTCTTCGCGCAGGGGCGGCTCAACCACCACACGGCGGTTCTCGGCGGTGTGCTGGCCGAGGACTGCAGTCGTTCGCTTCGCGACTTCTTCGCCGAGCGCCGGGAGTTGCTCCGGCAGCGTCGCGCCGTGCGCGCGCCCCGGATCGACGCCGCGCCGATTCC
>CAZZWY010000708.1:0-2056 GCA_964657785.1 uncultured Acetobacteraceae bacterium | reverse complement strand
CAAGCCCTGCCGCAGCCCGAAGGCGATGTTCTGGCGCACGTTCAGCTTCGGGAAGAGCGCGTAGTCCTGGAACAGGTAGCCGACACGCCGTTCGCGGGTCGGCCGGTCGATGCCGGCGGCCGAGTCGAAGAGCGCCTCGTCGTCGAGCGCGATGCGGCCGCGGTCGGGCCGCAGCAGGCCGGCGATCGACTGCAGGGTCAGGCTCTTGCCGGCGCCCGACGGGCCGAAGAGGACGCTGCGCCGGGCCTGGCTCGCGAAGCGCACCTGGAGGGCGAAGCTGCGCTGCGCGCTGTGCAGCGTCTTCTCGATGTCGACCGTCAGCTGCACTTCGTCAACGCAGCGGCGCCCGCGGCGCCAGGCGCCCGGCCGACAGCAGGACCGCGACGCAGACGATCGAGGTGATCGCGACGAGGAAGTTGGCGGTGTCGTCCTGGCCGGCCTGGACCGCCTCGTAGACCGCCACCGAGAGCGTCTGGGTGCGCCCCGGGATGCTGCCGGCCACCATCAGCGTCGCGCCGAACTCGCCGAGCGAGCGGGCGAAGACGAGCAGCACGCCGGCGAGGATGCCGGGCCAGGCCATCGGCAGCGTCACGCGGAAGAACAGGGCCCACTCGGCCAGACCGAGCACCCGAGCCGCCTGCTCGAGTTGCGGGTCGACCGCCTCGAACGCGGTGCGCGCCGAGCGCAGGATCAGCGGAAACGCGACCACCGTCGCGGCGAGCACCGCGCCCTGCCAGGTGAAGATCAGGTTGATGCCGAAATGCTGCTGCAGCCAGCCGCCGAGCCACCCGCGCCGGCCGACGAGCACCAGCAGGTAGTAGCCCATCACCGTCGGCGGCAGCACGAGCGGCAAGGTCAGCACCGCGTCGACGACCTCGCGGCCGGGAAAGCGCCGCCGCGCCAGCAGCCAGCCGGCCGCGACGCCGAGCACCGCATTGAGCGCGGTGGCGCAGCCCGCCACCTTCAGGGTGAGCGCGAGGGTGATCCAGACCGACCGATCCATTCGTGCCGGCGTTCGCCCCGGAGGTTCTCAGGGCTTGCCGAAACCGTAGCGCGTCAGCACCGCCTGCGCCGGCGCGGTCGCGAGGAAATCGAGGAAGCCGCGGGCGGCGGTCGGGTTCGGGCTGCCCTGCACCTGCGCGATCGGGTAGGTGATCGGCGTCGTGGTCGGAATCGTCGCGACGGCGCGGACCTTGTCCTTCATGATCGCCGCGTCGGTGGCGTAGACGAAGCCGGCTTCGGCCTCGCCGCGCGCGACGTAATCGAGCGCCTGCCGCACGCTCTGCGCCATCACCGCCTTCGGTTCGACGGCGCCCCAGAGCCCGACGGCTTCGAGCGAGCCGCGGGTGTAGCGCCCGACCGGCACGCTGGCAGGATTGCCGATCGCGACCCGCCGCACTTCGGGCTTTTGCAGATCGGCGAGGCCGCGCAGGCCGAGGGCGCTGTCGCCCGGCACGATCATCACCAGCGTGTTGGCGACGAAGTTGCGACGCGAGCCCGGCGCGACGAGTTGCTGCGCCTCGGCGCGGTCCATCGCTTCCTGGTCGGCGGAGGCGAACACATCGGCCGGAGCGCCCTTGGCGATCTGCGCGAGCAGGGCGTCCGACGCCGCGAAGTTCAGCAGGACGGTGGTGCCGGGGTGAGCGGCCTCGTAGAGCGGGCCGAGCTCCTTGAAGGCGTTGGTGAGGCTCGCCGCCGCCGAGACGGTCAAGTCCGCGGCGTGCGCGCCGAGCGCGAAGGCGGCGACGCAAAGCGCGCCGAGGCGGCGTTGCAACAAAGTGAGTTTCATGTGCTCGACAGGTGAAGCCCAGGGTCCGGCGGACCGTCGACAGGCCGAGGGAAATATACAAGAACGCATATCGGTCGGCCGGGGAGGGCGTGATCGTGCGACCGGCGCCCGGGGCCCGTCGCGGCGAATCTCCGATTCACGACATCCCGGGAGCGGCGGCCCGCCAGCCCGCGCTCTGCCGGCGGCATGGCCGACGCATGAAGGGAAGCGGTCGCGCCGTCCTCGTCAACGACCGCCGGATGCCGGCGCCAGGCGCGCGCCGACGCC
>CAZZWY010000707.1:0-2072 GCA_964657785.1 uncultured Acetobacteraceae bacterium | reverse complement strand
GCTCGACCCAGCAGACGCCGTGACGGTAGTCGTCGCGCCGCTCGTGCAGGAGCTGCTGCGCGAGGCACGACTTGCCGATGCCGCCGGCACCGACGATGGAGACGACGCGGTGCGCGTCGATCCTCGCCGTCAGGATGCGCCGAACGTCCTCTCGGCCGATCAGCGGCGAAAGAACCTCGGGCAGATTGGTCCGCTGGCGTGCATCCGGCGCAGCCGGCCCGGACAGCGCCGCGACCGGCGTCGTCTTTCCCTGCACCGCAGCGCAGAACCGGTAACCGCGCCCGGGGATGGTCGCGATCACGTTCGCGCCGAGCTTCTTGCGCAGTGCGCTGATCTGCACGGCGAGGTTGTTCGGCTCGACGGCGACATCGCGCCAGACCAGGTCGAGCAGTTCGTCGCGCCTGACGAGCCGGTCACGCCGCTCGATCAGGGCCAGCAGCACATCGAAAGCCCGTGCGCCGACGTCGACCGGCCGCCCATCGACGAGGACGAGGCGCTGCAGCGGCAGAAGCTGCGTCTGCCCGAAGCGATACGACGCTTCGGGCTGGAGGGTCGGCGCGCTCATGGCCCCCGCCGGCAGTTCCTCAGTGCTCGCCGCGCTCCGTCGCGTTCAGCAGCTTGTCGGTGTACGCGATGGCGATCGCCGACAACAGGAACGCGAGGTGGATGACGGTCTGCGCAACCAGCACCTTCTCGCTGTAGTTGCCGGCATTGATGAAGGTTCTCAGCAGATGGATCGAGCTGATGCCGATGATCGCGGTGCCGAGCTTGACCTTCAGCACCGAGGCGTTGACGTGGCTGAGCCATTCGGGTTCGTCGCGGTGGCCTTCGAGGCCGAGGCGGCTGACGAAGGTCTCGTAGCCGCCGACGATCACCATGATCAGCAGGTTGGAGATCATCACCACGTCAATCAGCGAGAGCACCGCCAGCATGATCACGGTCTCGGTCAGCTTCGGCGGCTGCTGGCCGATGATGTTGCCCGCCGGGTCGACCAGGTTCGGGAACTGGTAGTTCATGCCTTCGACGAGCGCGGTGAGCGCCGCCTCGCTGCCGAACGCCGCCTGCACCAGGTGCACGAGCTCGACCCAGAAATGAAACACATACACGCACTGCGCCAGGATCAGCCCGAGGTAGAGCGGCATCTGCAGCCAGCGGCTGGCGAAGATGAATCTCGGCAGGGGTCTCAGGTAGACGTCACGCGGCGCGTTCGGATCGGGGGTCAAGGCCAAGCGGGGCTTTCGAACGTGAAGCGGCGGGCACGGGAAGGCCCTCTTGCGAGGAATTCTAGTCCGCTGAAACATCGGGGCTGGCGGTGGAAGTCCCGTGCGAAGCGCGCGCCATGGGCGCACCGCGCGACACTGTCAGACGACCGAAAGTGCACACTGGTGCCCCGAGAAAAACGATCCAAGGAGATTCCATGAGCCAAGCCGCGACCGCCCAGGGCACCGATGCGCGCCCGCCGACGGGTGTCTACCCGCCGCCGGTCGACACCGCACGGCGCGCTCATGTGTCCGGCCGCGCCGCCTACGACGCCCTCGTGGCCGAGGCCGACGCCGACCACGAAGCCTTCTGGGCGCGGCAGGCGCGCGAGTTGCTGAGCTGGAAGACGCCGTTCACCCGGACGCTCGACGCGAGCGACGCGCCGTTCTTCGAGTGGTTCGCCGACGGCACGCTCAACGCTTCCTACAACTGCCTGGACCGCCAGGTCGAGGCCGGCCTCGGCGAGAAGACCGCGCTCATTTTCGAAGCCGACGATGCGACGGTCACGACCGTCACCTACCGCGAACTACTCGCCCGCACCTGCCGGCTCGCCAATGCGCTCAAGGCCCGCGGCGTCAGGCCAGGCGACCGGGTCGTCATCTACCTCGGCATGTCGATCGAAGGCGTGGTGGCGATGCAGGCGTGCGCGCGCATCGGCGCGACGCATTCGGTCGTCTTCGGCGGCTTCTCGGCGCAGAGCCTGCGCGACCGCATCCAGGACACCGGCGCGGTGCTCGTCATCACCGCCGACGAGCAACTGCGCGGCGGCAAGCAGCTGCCGCTGAAGGCGATCGTCGACGAGGCGCTGGCGC
>CAZZWY010000706.1:0-2081 GCA_964657785.1 uncultured Acetobacteraceae bacterium | reverse complement strand
GCCCGGCTCGATGCTCGTGATCATCCCCGGCTCCATCGCCATCGCCGGCTCGGGAATCGCCCGCGAGATCGTCTGCGGGCCTTCGTGGACGTTGAGGAAATAGCCGACGCCGTGGCCGGTGCCGTGGCCGAAGTCGAGGCCCTCGGCCCAGAGCGGCGCCCGGGCGATCGCGTCGAGCATCGGCGCGAGCGTGCCGCGGGGAAAGCGCGTGCGGCTGAGCGCCATCGTGCCCTTGAGCACCAGCGTGTAGTCGCGCTGCTGCTCGGGCGTGACCCGGCCGATCGGCCAGACCCGCGTGATGTCGGTCGTGCCGCCGAGGTACTGGCCGCCGGAATCGATCAGCAGCAGCCCCTCGCCGCGGATCGTCGCGTGCGACTCGGGGGTCGCATGGTAGTGCGGCATCGCGCCGTTGGCATTGAAGGCGGCGATGGTCGCGAAGCTCGGCCCCTTGAAGCCGGGCCGCCGGGCTCGCGCGGCGCTCAGCCTGGCGTCGATCGTCAGCTCGGTGATCGGCGTCTGGCGCGACGGATCGGCGAGCTCGGCTTCGAACGCCGCATAGAACTCGCACATCGCGGCGCCGTCTTCGGCCATCGCCTCGCGCACGTGCGCCGCGTCGGCGTCGGTCTTGCGGCTCTTCGCCAGGGTGCTCGGGTTGATCGCCTCCACGACCGCACCCCGCACCTGTTCGCGCAGGCCGAGGGTGATGCGTTGCGGATCGACCAGCAGCGCCGCGTCGGGCGGCAGCGAACGGAGCGCCTCGGCGGCGGCGTCGTAGGGCGCGAGCACCACCCTGTCCTGCGCCAGCACGGCTTCCAGGTCGGGCGCGATCTTGGCGGCGCCGACGAAGAGCGTCGCGACGTCTGCGGTCAGCAGGGCATGCGCGAGGAACACCGGATTGAAGCCGACGTCGGCGCCGCGCAGGTTGAAGAGCCAGGCGATGTCGTCGACGGTCGAAATGAAGTGATGCGTGGCGCCGCGCCGGGCCATCGCCTCGCGCACCGCGGCGAGCTTCGCGGCACGCGGCTGCGTCGCCTCCGGTGCGAGGTGTTCGTAGACGCGGGCCGTCGGCAGGCCGGGGCGATCCGCCCAGACTTCGCCCGGTGCGTCGACGTCGGTGCGCAGCGCGATGCCGGCGCGCTCGAGCGTGGCGCGCAGCAGCTGCGCGGCGCGCAGGCCGAGCACGCTGCCGTCGACGCCGACCGTCGCCCCCGACGGCAGGTGCGCCGCCATCCAGTCGAGGTGCTCGGTCGACGTGCCGGTCGGAATCCGTACCAGCTCGGTTCCGCTGCCGGCGAGTTCGGCCTCGGCCTGCACCCAGTAGCGGCTGTCGGCGAAGAGCGCCGCGGTGTCGAGCGTGACGACCAGCGTTCCCATCGAGCCGGTGAAGCCCGAGAGCCACTGCCGGCTCTGCCAGCGTTCCGGCAGGTACTCGCTCAGGTGCGGGTCGCTCGACGGCACCACGACCGCTGCCAGCCCGTGCCGCGCGAGGACGTCCCGGACGCGTTCGATGCGCAGGCGAAAGGCGGAGGTGCGGGTGTCCATCGGGAATTCCTGTGTCGACGCGGCGCGCGCCGGTCGCAAATTCTAGGCGCCCGTGCAGCGCCCCGGGCGCTTCGTCACTTCGCGCGGCCGAGCGCGAGCCGCGCGACCTCCGGTTCGTGGTCGCTCACCTGGTCGAAGAACTCGGCATTGAGGTGGACGATGGCGTACTCGGCCAGCGGCTTGAGGTTCGCGCTCACGAGAAGATGGTCGAGCACCTCGGCGTTGCCTTCGTAGACATAGGTGTAGCGCTGGTTCGGCGGCAGGCTCTCGACGAGGTCGGCGAGGCCGGCGCTCTTCAGCGTCGCGAGCGTCGCCGAAAACTGGAAGTCGTTCAGGTCGCCGAGCACGACGATCCGGGCGTCGCGGTCCGCCGCCTTCAGCGAGCCGACGAATCCGGCGACGAGTTCGGCCTGGCGCAGGCGCTGCGCCGCGCTCGGCGTCGGCGGCGGTTGCAGCCGGCCGAAGAGCGGGGAATCGCCGCCTTTCGAGTTGAAGTGGTTGGCGACGACGAAGAGGGGCCGGCCGCCGAAGCGGAATTC
>CAZZWY010000705.1:0-2091 GCA_964657785.1 uncultured Acetobacteraceae bacterium | reverse complement strand
CGTCGTCTTGAGCGACTGCTCGGTCTGCCCGACCCAGGCGATCTCCGGCGAGGTATAGATGACCCAGGGCACGGTGTTGAAGTCGATGTGGGGGTGCTGTCCGGCGATACGCTCGGCGACCGCGACGCCCTCTTCTTCCGCCTTGTGCGCGAGCATCGGGCCGCGCACCGCATCGCCGATCGCCCAGACACCCGGCAGGTTGGTCTTGCAGTCGGTGTCGACCAGAATGGCGCCGCGCTCGTCGAGCTTCAGCCCGACCACTTCGGCGCCGAGCCCTTCGGTGTGGGGCACGCGGCCGATCGACACGATGAGCTTCTCGACCGAGAGCGTCTGCGCCTTGCCGCCGGCGTCGGCATAGGAGATCGACACGCCGCCGTCCTGCTTCTTCACCTCGCCGATCTTCACGCCGAGATGGATCTTGAGCCCCTGCTTGGTCATCGCCTTCTGCGCTTCCCGGGCGATCTGCTCGTCGACCGCGCCGAGAAAGACGGGCAGCTGCTCGAGGACCGTCACCTCCGCGCCGAGACGGCGCCAGACCGAACCCATCTCGAGCCCGATGACACCCGCACCGATCACGCCGAGCGTCTTGGGTACGCCGCCGAGCGCGAGCGCGCCGTCGTTGGAGAGCACCGTCTCCTCGTCGAAGGCGACGCCCGCCAAGGCCCGCGCGCTCGAGCCGGTCGCGACCACCACCGTTTTCGCGCTCAGGCTCGCTGTGTCGGCACCGGTGACGCTGATCTCGTAGCCGCCCTCGGCCGCCTTCGCGAACGCGCCGCGGCCGTGGAAGAACGTGACCTTGTTCTTCTTGAAGAGGTAGAGGATGCCGTCGTTGTTCTGCTTGACGACAGTCGACTTCCGCGACTGCATCTTGGCGACGTCCATCGTCAGATTCGACAGGCCGATGCCGTGCTCGGAGAAATGGTGGCCCGCCTGCTCGAAATGCTCGCTCGATTGCAGCAGTGCCTTGGAGGGAATGCAGCCGACATTGGTGCAGGTTCCGCCGGGGGCAGGGCCGCCCGCCGCGTTCTTCCACTCGTCGATGCACGCGGTGTTGAAGCCGAGTTGCGCAGCGCGGATCGCTGCGATATAGCCACCCGGGCCGGCGCCGATCACGATCACGTCGAATTCAGTGCTCATCGAAAGGCCTCAGATATCGAACAAGAGGCGCGCCGGATCTTCGAGCGCGTCCTTCATCGCCACGAGGCCGAGCACGGCTTCGCGGCCATCGATGATCCGATGGTCATAAGACATCGCGAGGTAGTTCATCGGCCGGACCACCACCTGGCCGTTCTCGACCACCGCGCGGTCCTTCGTCGCATGCACCCCGAGGATCGCCGACTGAGGCGGGTTGATGATCGGCGTCGACAGCATCGAGCCGAAGGTGCCGCCGTTGGAAATCGAGAAGGTGCCGCCCATCAGGTCGTCGAGCGCGAGCTTGCCGTCGCGGGCCTTCTGACCGAATTCGGCAATCTTCTTCTCGATGTCGGCGAAGCTCATCTGGTCGGCGTTGCGCAGGATCGGTACGACGAGCCCTCGCGGCGAGCCGACCGCGATGCCGATGTCGAAGTAGCCGTGGTAGACGATGTCGTTGCCGTCGACCGATGCATTGATGATCGGATAGCGCTTGAGCGCAGCGACCGCGGCCTTCACGAAAAAGCTCATGAAGCCGATCTTGACGCCGTGCTCCTTCTCGAACTTGTCCTGGAAGCGCTTCCTCATTTCCATCACCGGCGCCATGTTGACTTCGTTGAAGGTCGTCAGGATGGCGTTCGTCGATTGCGACTGCACCAGTCGCTCGGCGATGCGCGCACGCAGGCGGCTCATCGGCACGCGCTGCTCCGGCCGGTCGCCGAGCGGGGGCGCGGGCGGCGCGGGAACGGCCTGAAGCGCCGGCTTTACCGGTACGGCGGGCGCGGGCGGCGGCACGGCGACCGGCGACGCGGGCGGGGCCGACGGTGCCGGGGCCGGCTTCGCGCCGGCCTCCAGCGAGCCGAGCACATCGCCCTTCGTCACGCGCCCATCGCGGCCGGTGCCCGGCACCGAGCCGGTCGCCAGGCCGTGGTCGGCCATGATCTTTGCAGCAGCGGGCAT
>CAZZWY010000704.1:0-2091 GCA_964657785.1 uncultured Acetobacteraceae bacterium | reverse complement strand
CGGCGCGAGCTCGACCTGACCCGCCCGGGACGGCTGCCGGCGCGCCGCGTGCTCTACCTGATCTGGCGCGACCCGTGGATGACGGCGGCCCGCGACACCTACCTCTCGCGCATGCTGGCGCGGGCCGACCTGCACACCTGGCCGGTGGTCGAGGGCGGGGAATCGGGTGCCGGGCGCTACCCGGTCGTGCGCGGCGACGAAGCGTGGCTCGGCGACATCGACGACGTCCTGCTGAGCTCCGAGCCCTACCCGTTCGGCCCGGCGCACGTCGCCGAGGCGCAGGCGCTCTGCCCGAAGGCGCGGGTGCGTTTCGTCGACGGCGAAATGCTCAGCTGGTACGGCCCGCGCGCCGTGCCCGGGCTGGCCTATCTGCGCGCCTGCCGGACCGAATGGGCCTGAGCTCCGAGCCGCCGGCCACAATCGCCCGATGGACCTGCTGAAGCCGCTGATCGCGCTGATCGCCATCGTCAATCCGATCGGCGTGATTCCGTTCTACATCCACTTCACCGAAGGCTTCAACCCCGAGCAGCGGCGGCGCACGATCCGTGTCGCCGCGCTGTCGGCCTTCCTCGTGATCGCCGTCAGCGCCGTCGCCGGCTCGCGCATCATCGAGTTCTTTGGCATCTCGCTCGCCTCGTTCCAGGTCGGCGGCGGCCTGCTGCTGCTGCTCTCGGCGATGCAGATGCTCAACGCCCAACCGGCCGAGAGCCGCAAGGAAGACCTGCACGAAGGCAGCGACAAGGTCGACGCGGGCGACAGCATCGCGGTCGTGCCGTTGACGATCCCGCTCCTGACCGGCCCGGCGACGATCTCGACGATGGTGATCTACGCCCAGAAGTCGCGCCACTGGTGGGAGATCGCGGTGCTGGTCGGGTACGGCGTCGCGATCGGCCTCGTCGTCTGGGGCGCTTTCGGCCTGGCCGGCCGGATCGGCGGGGTGCTCGGCAAGACCGGCATCAACGTGATGACGCGGCTGATGGGCCTGCTGCTCGCGGCGCTCGCGATCGAGGTGATGTCGGACGGCCTCACGAAGCTCTTCCCGGTGCTCGCGGGAACGCGCTGACGGCGTGCACGACTTGGAAACGGCTTACGACTACATCGTCTGCGGCGCCGGCACCGCCGGTTGCCTGATGGCGAACCGGCTCAGCGCCGACCCGGCCAGGCGGGTGCTCCTGATCGAGGCCGGCGGCAAGGACGACTACCTCTGGGTCCATATCCCCGTCGGCTATCTCTACTGCATCGGCAACCCGCGCACCGACTGGCTGTTCCAGACCGAGGCCGATGCCGGCTTGAACGGCCGCACGCTGCGCTACCCGCGCGGCAAGGTGCTCGGCGGCAGCAGCAGCATCAACGGCATGATCTACATGCGCGGCCAGGCCCGCGACTACGACGCCTGGGCGGCCGGCGACGGCTTCGGTGCCAACCCCGGCTGGACATGGGACGACTGCCTGCCGCACTTCCTCCGCCACGAGGACTTCTACAAGGGCGCCGACGAATTCCACGCCGCGCCGGGCTTCGATCCGACGGGCAAGCGCTCGGGCGGCGAATGGCGGGTCGAGAAGCAGCGCCTGCGCTGGGATGTCCTCGACGCCTTTGCCGCGGCCGCGCAGCAAGCCGGCCTGCCGCACAGCGAGGACTTCAACCGCGGCGACAACGAAGGCGTCGGCTACTTCCACGTCAACCAGCGCGGCGGCATCCGCTGGAACGCGGCCAAGGCCTTCTTGCGGCCGGCGCTGCCGCGCGACAACCTGCAGGTCTGGACCGGCGCGCACATCGAGCGCGTGACCTTCGCCCCCCGGGCGGGCGACGGCTCAGGGGACCGCACCCGGCGCGCGACGGGCGTCGCCGTGATCCGCGCCGGCGACGGTGGCCGGGTCGAGGCGACGCTGCGCCCGGGCGGCGAGGTGCTCCTCTGCGCCGGGGCGATCGGCACGCCGCACCTCTTGATGCTCTCGGGCATCGGTGCGCCGGAGGCCCTCGAGGCCGTCGGCGTGGGCGTCGAACACGCGCTGCCGGGCGTCGGCGCCAACCTGCAGGACCACCTGCAGATCCGCGCCGTCTACGCGGTCGAGGGCGTGAAGACGCTGCAGG
>CAZZWY010000703.1:0-2097 GCA_964657785.1 uncultured Acetobacteraceae bacterium | reverse complement strand
CGAGACGACGAAGCTGTCGGCCGCGAGGAGGCCGCTCGAGAGCACCTCGATCGCCTCGCGCTGCAGCGACGCCGGCAACGGCTCCATCGGGTCGCGGCCGCTGCCGGGAAAGTCCCGGTAGGTGCGCACGCCGCCGATCTGCCGCGCCAGCACGCCGACCGCCTGCGCCACGTCGACCACCGCATAGCCGAGCGAACGGCGCAGCACAGTGTAGTCCTGGTCGGTCGGCAGGGCGCGGGTCTCCTGGCGCTTGAAGAGATCGCGGGCGATCGCGATGCGCTTCCTCGCGAACGCGACTTCGTCGTTGCCGAGATCCCACTGGAGCGAATCGGGGTCGATGCCGAGGAAGTTGTCTTCGTCGGTGCCGTAGGCGAGCGCGGGCTCGTTGCTGCGCGCCGCGATGCGGGTCAGCTCCGCCTTCTCGTCGGCGGGCGCGATCGGCTTGTAGGCATATTCGATCGCCCAGTAGTCGTAGGGGCCGAGCGTCGTCTGGAACGGCGTGACGCGCGGCGCGCCCGGTGCCGCGAGGTTGACCGGCGCGTATTCCATCACCGAGCCGGAGATGCCGTGGGTGCGGGTGAAGGCCGGGTCGGAGAGCTGCTGGTCCGAGTAGACCCGCGAGGCGCGGAAGTTGTGGCGCAGGCCGAGCGTGTGGCCGGTCTCGTGCATGGCGGTGTCGCGAAGGTAGTCGAGCACGAACTTCTCGGCTTCCGGGCCGGTGGGGTCGATGTCGCCGCGCGCCGCCATCACGTCCAGGCCGTAGGAGAGCTGCGCGGCGGCGCGGTCGGCGAAGTCGCAGCGGTACGGGTCGCGCGGCGGGTCGCCGGCTTCCATCGGCGCCTGCAGCAGTGCGCGCCAGTCGATCGCGGTCGGCGGCAGCACCTCGACACGCTGCTGGCGCCTGGCGCGCGTGAAGATGCTTTCGATCGCGATGTTGGCGGCCAGGATCTCGCCGCTGCGCGGGTCGACCTGCGTCAGGCCGACCGCGGCGAATACCGGCGCGCTGTTGCTCATCCAGCGGACCGATCCCGCCCCCGGCTCGAGCGTGTCGAAATCGGCGTCGTCGGGCTGCACCTTGACCTCGATCGCGTTCTTGAAGCCGATGCGCTCGAACGCCTTGTTCCACTCGAGGATGCCGCTCGAGACCGCGTCACGGTACTTGACCGGCACGCTGCGGTCGATCCAGTAGACCAGCGGCTTGACCGGCGCCGACAGCGGCGCCGCGGGATCCTTCTTCTCGAGCCGCCAGCGATTGATGTGGCGGTCGGCCGGGCTGCGGGCGATGTCGTTGCCGTAGTCGGCCTGGCGTGTCGTGAAGAAGCCGACGCGCGGATCCGGGTCGCGCCCGGCCATCGGCTCGTCGGGCAGCTTCGCGATGGCGTACTGCACCGTCATGAAGAGGCTGCGCGGATCGGGCACGCTGCGCGGGATGCTGGGCAGCGGCAGGCCGGGCGGGGCCCCGGGCGTGGGCACCGAGATCGAGGCGGTGGCGTAGTGGGCGAGCACTTCGAGCGTGACCATGTCCTCGCGACCGCGGACCTTGGTGATCGCGGAATTGCGCGGATCGAAGCCGTAGCCTTGCCGGTAGGCGCGCTGCAGGTCGAGCGCGACGCCGAGCATGTCGTTGAGAAAGAGGCTGTTGAGTTCGACCAGCACGGCCTTCGTCCGCGGGTGCGGCTGGCTCGCCACCACTGCGCTCGCGAGCAGGCTCGGCGAGAACGCCGCGGCAACGGCCCGCGCCTCCGGCGTGCCCGGCTTGGCGATGAAGCGGGTGTTCACCGCGATCATCTGCACCTGGTTGTAGACGCGGCGGAATTCGATCACCTGCGCCTCGTCGAAGCGGCCGCCATAGAGAAACGCCTCGCCGATGCCGCTGACGAGATGCGGCGCCAGGAAGAACGGCGTGTCGAAGTCGTCCGGTGCGAGTTCGATCCAGACGTGTTCGTCCTTCTCGTACAACGTGAACAGGCCCTCGATCTTCTTCGCTTCGCGGATCACGGTGGCGAAGGGCTGGATGCTGCCCGGCGGCGGGCCGCCGGCCTGCGGACTGCCCGGCGGCACACCGGCAGCGCTGATCGGCGCCCCGGGGCCGGCGGG
>CAZZWY010000702.1:0-2098 GCA_964657785.1 uncultured Acetobacteraceae bacterium | reverse complement strand
AGAGGACTGCCATGTTCGACCGCAACCGATCCACCCTCGCGACCGTCGACCCCGAACTCTGGTCCGCAATCCAGAACGAAAATCGGCGTCAGGAAGATCACATCGAGCTGATCGCCTCCGAAAACTACGCCTCGCCGGCGGTGATGGCCGCCCAGGGAAGCCAGCTCACCAACAAGTATGCCGAGGGCTATCCCGGCAAGCGCTACTACGGCGGTTGTGAATTCGTCGATATCGCCGAGCAGCTCGCCATCGATCGGGTGAAGACGCTGTTCGGCGCGGCGTTCGCCAACGTCCAGGCCAACTCCGGTTCGCAGGCGAATCAGGCGGTGTTCTTCGGGCTGCTGCAGCCCGGTGACACGATCATGGGCATGAGCCTCGCCGAAGGCGGCCACCTCACCCACGGCATGCCGCTCAACATGAGTGGCAAGTGGTTCCAGGTGGTGAGCTACGGCCTGACCGCGGCCGAAGAAATCGATTACGACGCGATGGAGCGGCTCGCCCACGAGCGCAGACCCAAGCTCATCATCGCCGGCGCGTCCGCCTACAGCCTGCGCATCGACTTCGAGCGCTTCGCGAAGGTGGCGAAGGCGGTCGGCGCCTACTTCATGGTCGACATGGCCCACTACGCCGGGCTGGTCGCCGCCGGCGTCTACCCGAACCCGGTGCCGCACGCGGACGTCGTGACGTCGACCACGCACAAGAGCCTGCGCGGCCCGCGCGGCGGCATCGTCCTGATGCGCGACGAGGCGATCGCGAAGAAGATCAACAGCGCGATATTCCCCGGCATCCAGGGCGGCCCGCTGATGCACGTCGTCGCGGCCAAGGCCGTCGCCTTCCAGGAAGCGCTGCAGCCGGAGTTCAAGGACTATCAGCGGCAAGTGGTCGCGAACGCGGTCGTGCTGGCGCAGACGCTGATCGAGCGCGGTCTGCGCATCGTGAGCGGTCGAACCGAATCCCACGTGATGCTCGTCGACCTTCGGCCGAAGCGGCTGACCGGCAAGGAAGCCGAGAACCTCCTCGGCGCCGCCCACATGACGTGCAACAAGAACGGCATCCCGAACGACCCGGAAAAGCCGATGACGACGAGCGGCATTCGCCTGGGCACGCCGGCGCTCACGACGCGGGGCTTCAAGGAAGATCAGACGCGCCAGACCGCCCACCTGATCGCCGACATCCTCGACCGGCCGAACGACGTGGAAGTGGCGTCGGTGGTGCGAGAGAAAGTCGCCGCGCTGACCCGCGATTTCCCGGTGTACCGGTGACTCCGGCAGCGGCGCGATGACGTTCCCGCCCGCGCCGTCCGCCTGAAGCAGCGTGCGATGCGTTGCCCGTTCTGCAGTTTCGAAGATACGCAGGTCGTCGAGACGCGCGACCTCGACGAAGGCGGCGTGGTGCGGCGTCGGCGCCGTTGCCAGAGCTGCGAGAAGCGCTTCACCACCTACGAACGCCCGGAGATCGCGTTGCCGACGGTGGTCAAGAAGGACGGCACCCGGGCGGATTTCGACGCGACCAAGATCCATGCCTCGATGACGCTGGCGCTGCGAAAGCGCCCGGTCAGCGTCGAACAGATCGACGCGGCGATGGAGCGCATCCAGGAGAAGCTGCTCAACAGCGGCGCGCGCGAGGTGCCGTCGACGCGGCTCGGCGAACTCGTGATGCGCGAATTGAAGCGCATCGACAAGGTCGCCTACGTCCGCTTCGCCTCGGTGTACCGCAGCTTCGAGGACGTCGACGAATTCCGGCAGCTGATCCGGGACATCTGACCCGGGCCTGAACGCGGAAACGCACCCTCTGCCGGGGGGTGCGGCCCGAGGGGGCACCCCTTCGAGGACGGCGCCCACCTCCCTGGTGGGGACGCGCGACCTGGAGCGATTTTCTACAGTCTCTGCATTGCTTCTCGGCTTCGATGCAGATGACTTCGCCCCCTCGTTCCCCCATCTTCCGGTCCCGCGGCGTGACGCTGATCGAAGCGTGTGTCGCGATCGCGATCCTCGCGATCGTGGCGGCGAGTGCGGCCCCCGGTCTGCAGTCGCTGATCGACGCACGCCGGCTCGACGGTGTCGCGACGCAGCTCGCCACCGACCTGCAGTTCGTGCGG
>CAZZWY010000701.1:0-2109 GCA_964657785.1 uncultured Acetobacteraceae bacterium | reverse complement strand
GGTCGCCGCGACGCGTCCGTCGCGGGCCGACTTCAGGGTGTCGGCGACCGGCAAGGCGAGCAGGCCGCCGTCGGCCTCATCGATGCACGCGTCGATGAGGGCATCGATCCATTCGGGGCGAACCAGGCAGCGCGCCGCGTCGTGCACCAGCACCCAATCGGCGGCGTCGAGCCCGGCCTGCTGCATCGCGGCCAGGCCGTTGCGGACCGTTCGCGCGCGCGTGGCGCAGGCGCTGGCCGCCGAAACCGGGCACCAGCCGGTCGAATTCGGCATCGTCGGCACGCAGCACCACCCAGGTGGAGTCGAGCCGGGCGACGCCGGCGAGCGCGTTCAAGGTGTGGCCGATGACTCGACCGCCGGCGAGCCTCGCGTACTGCTTCGGCCCGCCGACACCGGCACGCTCACCGACCCCGGCACACGGCACCAGGGCATGCAGCCGCGGACCAGAGGGTTCGGAGGATTTGGCGGCACGGGCGAGCGGCATGAAGGGGCGAATTCTATAATTCAACCAAGGCGGCCCAGCAAGTCCACCCGCCGGCGCCCTCGACCCGTTCCGTTCGCCCCCGCTGACCTCCGCGACCTGTTTCGATGCAGGTGCGGCTCGCGGGGGCGGCTTGTCTCAGGCGCTCACGGCCGCATGCAACTGCCCACGATCCCCGTCGGAAAACGTTTCACGCTGCCGCGCCCGGTGGGTTCGGGCGATGCGCTCTTGCTCGCGCGGTTCGCGGACGCAGAGAGATCGCGTGGCCGCCTGACCGCCATCGTCACCGCCGAACCCGCCGACACCCAGCGCCTCGAGGCCGAGCTCCCTTTCTTCGCACCGGGCTTGCGCATCGCCGTCTTCCCCGACTGGGAGACGCTGCCCTACGACACCTTCTCACCGCACCAGGACTTGATCTCGGAGCGGCTGGCGACACTCTGGCGAATCCGCCAGGGTGAGGTCGACGTGGTGCTGATGCCGGCGTCGACGGCGCTCGTGCGCCTCGCGCCGCCGAGCTTCATGGCGGGCTACACCTTTCACTTCAAGCAGAAGGAGCGCTTGAACGAAGCGGCGCTGAAGGCGCAGCTGACGCTCGCGGGCTACACCCACGTCAGCCAGGTCGTCTCGCCCGGCGAGTACGCGGTGCGCGGCGGGCTGATCGACCTCTTCCCGATGGGCTCGGCCGTGCCCTTCCGCGTTGACCTGTTCGGCGACGAGGCCGATTCGATCCGCACCTTCGACCCCGACACCCAGCGCAGCCTCTACCCCGTGCCCGAGGTGCGCCTGCTGCCCGGCCGCGAGTTCCCGATGGACGAGGACGCGCGCACCGCGTTCCGCGCCCGCTGGCGCGAGAAGATGGAGGGCGACCCGACGAAGGTGCGGCTCTACAAGGACATCGGCACCGGCATCGCGACCGCCGGCATCGAGTACTACCTGCCGCTTTTCTTCGACGCCACCGCGACGATCTTCGACTACCTCGGCGAGGACGCCACGCTTGTCCTGCACGGGTCCGTCGACGACGCACTGAAGCGCTTCTGGACCGACACCCGCGAGCGCCACCGCTTCCTGCAGCACGACCGCGAACGGCCGATCCTGCCGCCCGAGGACCTGTTCCTGAAGTCCGAGGACTTCTACGCGCTCTGCAACACCCATCCGCAGCTCGCCGTGCGCGGGAGCGAGCCGACCGAGTGGGCCCGGCCGCTGCCCGACCTGACCGTCGACCGCGGTGCGCCCGAGCCGCTGAAGAAGCTGCAGCTCCACGTCGGCACGACGAAGCACCGCGTGCTCATCGTCGCCGAGAGCGAAGGCCGCCGCGAGAGCCTGCTCGAATTGCTGCGCGACAGCCGGATCGAGCCGCCGAGCGTCGCATCGTTGCTCGACTTCCAGACCGGTTCGGAGCGCTTCGCGATCGCCGTCGCCCCGCTGGCCGCGGGCTTCTTCTGGCACGAGCCGGAAAGCGGCATCGACCTGCAGTTCGTCACCGAGACCGAACTCTTCGCGACCAGCCCGACCGCGCGCCGCCGGCGCAAGCAGGAGCAGGTCAGCGACGTCAACGCGCTCATCAAGGACCTGTCGGAGCTCAAGCCCGGCGACCCGGTCGTGCACGCCAACCACGGTATCGGCCGGTA
>CAZZWY010000700.1:0-2117 GCA_964657785.1 uncultured Acetobacteraceae bacterium | reverse complement strand
CCCTCCCGCCGCTGGGCCACTGCGTCGTTCTCCGCGAACGACGGCACCGTGGCCCAGGACTTGTCGATCTTGGGCGCGCACTATCAGCACTGCAACGGTTCCAAGGGCCGATGGTTCAACCTGCAGTGCGCGGTCGAGGCACTTCATTCGTTCGTGGGGCCCCGCTTCATGACGACCGTGCTCGCCATCGGCGCTTTGGCGGGTGTGGGCGCGCTCGTGCTGTGACGCATGGCCCAGCCCGAACTGCTGCGGCTGGTCCCCGACGCTTCCCAGGTCACTCTCGGCATCCTCGACGGTTCGCGCGGACCGGTCGAGCCGCCCGTCCGCTCTGAGATCTTCGGCCCGGAGCGGTTCGCGCAACATGGCGAGAGCCTCGCCGCCACGCATCGCGCCGATACGTCCGCGCCGCGCACGACGGCCTTCTTCCCGCGGCTGAACGCCAACGTCAGGCTGCTGCGCGAGGCGCAGGCCTACATCGCGGGGCAGGCCAAGTCCGGCTACCACGTGAGCCCGGCGGCGGAATGGCTGCTCGACAATTTCCACCTCATCGAAGCGCAGCTGAAGGAGATCCACGAGGGTCTGCCGCGGCGCTACTTCCGGGACTTGCCGGTCCTGATCGACCCGCCGCTCGCCGGCCTGCCGCGCGTCTACGGCGTCGCCTGGGCCTTCGTCGCCCACACCGACGGCGCTTTCGACGAAGCGCTGCTGACGCGCTTCCTCGGCGCCTATCAGCACACCCGGGAGCTGACGCTCGGCGAGCTCTGGGCATTGCCGACGACGCTGCGGGTGGTGCTGATCGAAAACCTGCGTCGGCTCGCCGAGCGGGTGGCGACCAACAAGTCGGCGCGCGAGATCGCCAACCTCGTCTGCGACCGGATCGATGCCTACGACGCGGCGCAGCTCGATGCGCTGCGCGCGCTGCTGCGCGAGCGCGGGGTCGAACAGACCTTCGTCCTGCAGATCGCGCAGCGCCTTCGGGACCATCGCAGCGCCGGCGGTTTCGATCCTGCCGACTGGGCGCGGCATGCACTTCCGGACCTGGCGGCGATCCAGGTGCAGCAGCCGGCCGAGCAGGCGGCGGACAACCTTTCGGTCAGCAATTCGATCGGATCGCTCAGGCTGATCGGCAACGCCGACTGGCACGAGATCATCTCGACGACCAGCGCGACCCTGCAGCGGCTGCTCGACGTACCGAGCTTCGCCGCCGAGCGCGACGACACCCGCGACCAGACGCTGCATGCGATCGAGTCGCTGGCCCGGCGCAGCGGCCGCAGCGAGACGTCGGTCGCCACCACGCTGCTGGCGCTGATGCAGGCCGCGGCCCTCGATGGCACCGCCGACGCGAGCTCGGTCGCGGGCTACTGGCTGCAGGGCGCCGGCCGGGCCGCCTTGTTGCGTCGGCTCGACCTCCAGGACAGCGCCTCGCTGCGCTGGCAGGCGTTGAAGTCACGCGCCGCCTTGCCGGCCTATCTCGGTGCGCTCGCGGTCGGCACGGTGGCGCTGGTCGCGTGGATGCTGGCGCGCCACTCGGCGGGGCCGGCCGGCGCGAACGTGCCCTGGTGGCCGACGCTGTTGACGGCCGTGCTGATGCTCTTCCCGGCCTCCGAAGCGGTCGTCGCGGTGATCAACCGGCTGATCAGCGAATCGGTCCGGCCGAGCCGCCTGCCGCGGCTAGCGATGGCGCAAGGCATTCCGCCGGAGCACCGCGCGATCGTGCTGATCCCGGCGATGCTGACCGACGCCGCGACGGTGCGCGAACTCGCCCATCGGCTCGAACTCCATCACCTCGCGAACCCGGAACGCGAGGTGCAGTTCGCGCTGCTGAGCGATTGGGCCGACGCGCCGACCGAAGTCACGCCGGCCGACCAGGCGCTGCTCGACCTCGCGCAGCAGGCGCTGATCGCCCTCAACGCGCGCCATCCGACGGCGCCGGAGCGGCCGCCGCGCTTCGTCCTGTTTCACCGCAAACGCCGCTTCAGCACCACCGAACAGCGCTGGATCGGCTGGGAGCGCAAGCGCGGCAAGCTCGAACAGCTGATCGCGTGGCTCGCCGAGCCGGGTGACCCGCGGCATGCCGAGGCCTTCGTCGATGTCGGCGAGCTCTCGCGGCCCGACAC
>CAZZWY010000699.1:0-2117 GCA_964657785.1 uncultured Acetobacteraceae bacterium | reverse complement strand
CGCACTGCTGCTCGCGGTCGTGTTCTTCGCCACGCAGAGCGACCGATTCCTGTCGGTTCAGAACTTCTCGCTGATCCTTCAGCAGGTGATGGTGGTCGGCACGATCGCGATCGGCCAGACGCTCATCATCCTCACTGCCGGCATCGATCTGTCCTGCGGCATGGTGATGGCGCTCGGCGGCATCGTCATGACCAAGCTCGCGGTCACGAGCGGGCTCAACGGCTATCTGGCCCTCCTGTGCGGGCTGCTGGCCTGCATGGCCTTCGGGCTCCTCAACGGCCTGTTGGTGACGCGCATCCGGCTGCCGCCCTTCATCGTCACGCTCGGCACGATGAACATCGCCTTCGCGATCACCCAGCTCTACTCCGGCGCCCAGACGATCACCGATCTGCCGCCCGTGATGACCTTCTTCGGGAACACCTTCGCCATCGGCGGCGCGTCGCTGAACTACGGCACGGTGTTCATGGTCGCGATGTACGCCTTCATGTGGTGGGGCCTGCGCGACACGCAGCCGGGCCGCCACGTCTATGCGGTCGGCAACAACCCGGAGGCCACCCGTCTCACCGGTATCGCGACCGACAAGGTGCTGCTCGGCGTCTACGTCGTCGCCGGGCTCTTCTACGGCATCGCGGCGCTGCTGTCGGTGTCGCGCACCGGCGTCGGCGACCCCAACGCCGGGCAGACCGAGAACCTCGACGCCATCACCGCCGTCGTGCTCGGCGGCACGAGCCTCTTCGGCGGCCGCGGCATCGTCCTCGGCAGCCTGCTCGGCGCCGTCATCGTTGGCGTGTTCCGAAACGGCCTGACCTTGATGGGCGTGCCGTCGGTCTACCAGGTACTGATCACCGGGGTGCTCGTGATCCTCGCGGTCGCGACCGACCAACTGTCACGCAAAGGAGCCCGCTGATGACCACGCCGCATGCCCAGCCTCTGGTGATGGAAGCCCGCGGCCTCGTCAAGCGCTACGGCCAGGTCACCGCGCTCGACGGCGCCGACTTCGAGCTGCGCGCCGGCGAGATCATGGCCGTGATCGGTGACAACGGCGCCGGCAAGTCGTCGCTGATCAAGGCGCTCTCCGGCGCGACGATTCCGGACGAAGGGGAGATCAAGCTCGATGGCCGGCCGATCCACTTCAAGTCGCCGATCGATGCGCGGCGCGAAGGCATCGAGACCGTTTACCAGGATCTCGCCGTCGCCCCGGCGATGACGATCGCGGAAAACCTCTTCATGGGACGCGAGATCATCAAGAAGGGCTTTTTCTCGCGGCTGTTCCGCGTCATCGACAAGACCCGCATGCTCGAGGAAAGCATCGCCCGCATGAACGACCTCAAGGTCGGCATCCGGTCGATGACGCAGGCGGTCGAGACGCTCTCGGGCGGCCAGCGCCAGTGCGTCGCCGTCGCGCGCAGCGCCGCCTTCGCGCGCCACGTCGTCATCCTCGACGAGCCGACCGCGGCGCTCGGCGTGAAGGAGGGCAACATGGTGCTCGAGCTGATCCGCCGGGTGCGCGACAAGGGCCTGCCGGTGATCCTGATCAGCCACAACATGCCGCACGTCTTCGAAATCGCCGACCGCATCCACATCGCGCGGCTCGGCAAGCGGGCCTGCATCGTCAACCCGAAGAACATCAGCATGAGCGATACCGTGGCGGTGATGACCGGCGCGATGCGCGCCGACGAACTGCCGTCGCAGGCGCTCGCCTGAGACGGGCGCCGACGTTCGCGCGCCGGCGCCATCGGCACGGATCGGCTGTCCGATGACCGAAGCGGCCCGCCCTGCCGAGCCGCCCGCTGCCGAGGCGAGGCTGTGGCCGCGGGGTTCGAATCACGTCGGCATGCGGCAGTTCAACGAACGGGTCGTGCTGCAGGCGATCCGGTTGCACGGCAGCCTCGCCAAGGCCGACATCGCACGCGTCACGCGCCTGACGCCGCAGAGCGTGCAGGTCATCATCGCCCGGCTCGAGGCCGACGCGCTCGTTGCCAAGCTCGAGCCGGTGCGCGGCAAGGTCGGCCAGCCCTCGGTGCCGATGGCGCTCAACCCCGATGGCGCGTTTTCCATCGGCATCAAGATCGGCCGCCGCAGCCTCGACCTGCTGCTGCTCGATTTCATCGGCCAGG
>CAZZWY010000698.1:0-2121 GCA_964657785.1 uncultured Acetobacteraceae bacterium | reverse complement strand
AAGTTCGGGCAAGGTGCGCGCGCGCCGGGCCCAGGCGCAAACGGCGTCGACGATGCTGGCGGTGGTCGTTCCGGAATACTGGGGATAGAGCGGCAGGACCAGGACGCGCGTCGCGCCCTCTTCCTTCAACTGCCCGAGCACTTCGGCGATCGACGGGCCGCCGTAACGCATCGCGCAGCGCACCAGCACCCGGTGCCCGGCGGTCACCAGGCGGTCGGCAACGAGCACCGCCTGCCGATCGGCCCAGACCCGCAGCGGCGAGCCCGCCTCGGTCCAGATGCTCGCGTACTTCTTCGCCGATTTCGCCGGCCGCACCCGCAGGATGACGGCATGCAGGATCACCAGCCACAGCAGCCGCGGGATTTCGACGACGCGCCGGTCGCTCAGGAATTCGGCGAGGAAACGACGCAATGCCGCCGGCGTCGGGGCGTCCGGCGTGCCGAGGTTGCAGAGCAGCACCGCCGTGTACTCGGGCAGGCCGTGCGGGCGATCGGGCTCGGGCGAAAAAGCAGGCTCGAAGGACAACGCCATCGATCAGCGCTTCGCGTCGAACTCTTCGGGGGGTTGTCGCTGGGTGTCGGCGAATTTCATGATCTCGAAGCGGACGCACGGGCTCATCGCGTCGACCGGCGGGGTGCCCAGGCCGATCACGCCACTGCCGTGCAAGGTGCAGTTGCCGCGCCGCAGGGCGATGACCTCGGGGTCGTGATCGAAACGGACGAACGTGCCGTTGTAGCTCAGGTCGCTCAAGGCGAAGGTGCCGCCGTGCCAGTCGATCCGCGCATGCGAGCGCGAGACGCGGGTGTCGTCGATGATGTAGGTTGCCTGCGGGCTGCGGCCGAGCACGACCGGCAGGCTCGGGCCCGCGTAGATGCGGTTCATGTCGAGCCAGACCAGGCGGATCGCCTCGGGTTCGGGCGTCGGCGCGATTTCGCCGAATGCGGTCGTCGCGGCATCGCCGGAGCGGCGCCGGGCCTCGAGCAAGTGAACGTGCACCGGCTCGACCCGGCCCCGCAGCTGCAGTCGGTCGAGGTTGCGAAAACGCGTGCGTTCGATCGGGTCGAGCCCCTCGAGCACCGCGGCGGTCGCGAGCGTCTCGTTGTCGCCGACGTGGTCGAGCAGGCGCGCCGCGACGTTGACTGCGTCACCGAACACGTCGCCGGACATCTCGACGATCTCCCCCAGCGCCAGGCCGACCTGCAGCTTCAGGGGCACCAGCCGGGCGTGGCTCGGCATGCCCCGGTCGCCCGGCGCGCCGATGCGCTCGAGCGAGTCGTGCATCTCGTCGGACGCCGACACCGCCTGTACCGGCGAGCCGAACACCGCCAGCAGCCCGTCGCCGAGCGTCTTCACCACGTGGCCGTGGTGCAGCGAGACGATGCGGGCGAGCAGGGAGATCGTCTGCGTGATGACGGCGGTCGCGTCGCTGTTGCCGAGCGTCTCGTACATCGAGGTGCTGCCGCGCAGGTCGGCGAACAGCACCGTACGTTCGACGATCTGTGTCATGGCCGCGGGTCGGTCGGGGGCGTCGGGGCGTCGCGCAGCATCGGTCGCGAGTTTATCGCGTCGCCGCCGTCGAAAATGAAAGCCCGCGACGGCGCGGGCTTTCTCCCGAGACAGGGTGGCTGCGCCGGACGCCGGCTGCTCCCGCGTCACGGCGCCGCGGCGCGCTCAAAGCGTGTCGAGATACGTCCGCAGCTTGTCGGAGCGGCTCGGGTGCTTGAGTTTTCGGATCGCCTTGGCTTCGATCTGCCGGATCCGCTCGCGCGTGACGTCGAACTGCTTGCCGACCTCCTCGAGCGTGTGGTCGGTCGACATCTCGATGCCGAAGCGCATCCGCAGCACCTTGGCTTCGCGCGGCGTCAGCGAGTCGAGGATGTCCTTGACGACGTCGCGCAGGCCCGCCTGCATCGCGGCCTCGATCGGCGCGGTGTTGTTGGTGTCCTCGATGAAGTCGCCCAGATGCGAGTCGTCGTCGTCGCCGATCGGCGTTTCCATGGAGATCGGCTCTTTCGCGATCTTCATGATCTTGCGGATCTTGTCTTCCGGGATCTCCATCTTCTCGGCGAGCGTCGGCGCGTCGGGCTCGAAGCCGAATTCCTGCAAGTGCTGGCGCGAGAG
>CAZZWY010000697.1:0-2133 GCA_964657785.1 uncultured Acetobacteraceae bacterium | reverse complement strand
CCGTCTTCATCTTCGTCTCGATGCTCGCCTACAGCGCGCAGGACCTGATCCTCGAGCCGTTCGCCGGCCTCGTCTTCGGTTTCACGCCGGGGGAGTCGACGGGCCTGTCGGGCGTTCAACACGGCGGCGTGCTGCTCGGCATGCTCGCCGCGGCGTTCGCCGGCCGGGGCACCCGCTTTGGGTCGCTGCGCGCCTGGCAGGTCGGCGGCTGCCTCTTTTCGGCGCTGATGCTGCTCGGGCTCGTCGCCGCGGCGGTGGTCGGCCCGGCCTGGCCGTTCAAGGCGACGGTGTTCGCGCTCGGCGCCTCCAACGGCGCGTTCTCGATCGCCGCGATCGCCTCGATGATGCGGCTGGCCGGCGAGGGCCGCGAATCGCGCGAAGGTGTTCGGATGGGGCTTTGGGGCGCGGCGCAGGCGGTCGCGTTCGGCCTCGGCGGCCTGCTCGGTACGGCCGCGAGCGACTTCGCCCGCTGGCTGATCGGCTCGCCGGCCTCCGCCTACTCGGCGGTGTTCGCCTTCGAGGCGGTGCTCTTCCTCGTCGCGGCCGGGCTCGCCGCCCAGGGGATCCGGCCTTCGATCCGGCGCCCCGCGGACGCGCCCGTGCCCGACCCTTCGCAGCTCCTTCTTTCGACGAGGTGAATCCGATGGCCGACACCCTTACCTACGACGTCGTCGTGATCGGCGGCGGCCCCGCCGGCGCGACCGCGGCGCACGATCTCGCCCTGCTCGGGCGCTCGGTGCTGCTGCTCGACCGCGCCGGCCGCATCAAACCCTGCGGCGGCGCGATCCCGCCGCGCCTCATCGCGGATTTCGCGATTCCCGACGCGTTGCTCGTCGCCCGGGCCACCGCCGCGCGCATGGTCTCGCCGAAGGACGAACGCGTCGACATCCCGATCGACAACGGCTTCGTCGGCATGGTCGACCGAAGCGAGTTCGACGAATGGTTGAGGCGTCGGGCCGTCGCCTGCGGCGCCGAGCGCCGTACCGGCACCTTCGACCGCCTCACGCGGGACGACGACGGCGTGAGCGTCGTCCACTTCCAGGAGCGCTCGGGCGAGCACGGCGGCAAGCGCGTTTCCAGCGATCGCACCGCGATGCCCGCCAGCGTGCGGGCCCGGGCGGTGATCGGTGCCGACGGCGCGCGCTCCGAGGTGGCCCGGCAAACGGTGCCGGGGGCCGAGCGCACGAAGTACGTCTTTGCCTACCACGAGATCATTCGCACGCCGGCAGCGCCGCCGGCCGGCTTCGACGGCTCGCGCTGCGACGTCTACTACCGCGGCACCCTCTCGCCGGACTTCTACGGCTGGGTCTTCCCGCACGGCGACACGATGAGCGTCGGCACGGGCAGCGCCGACAAGGGCTTCTCGCTGCGCGGCGCGGTCGGCGACCTGCGCGCGGCGGCGGGCCTGGCGGGCACCGAGACGCTGCGCCGGGAAGGCGCGCCGATTCCGATGAAGCCGCTGCCGCGCTGGGACAACGGCCGTGACGTGGTGCTCGCCGGCGACGCGGCGGGCGTCGTCGCGCCGGCCTCGGGCGAGGGCATCTACTACGCGATGTACGGCGGCCGGCTCGCCGGCGAAGCGGTCCACGCCTTCCTCGAGACCGGCAACGCCCGCGCGCTGCGCCTCGCTCGCCAGCGCTTCATGAAGGCGCACGGCACGGTGTTCTTCGTCCTCGGCATGATGCAGCGCTTCTGGTACTCGAGCGACCGCCGGCGCGAGCGCTTCGTCAGCATCTGCAAGGACCGCGACGTGCAGCAGCTCACCTTCGAGTCCTACATGAACAAGCGGCTCGTCCGAAAGAAGCCCATGGCGCACGTGCGCATCTTTTTCAAGGACATCGCCCATCTGTTCGGGGTGGCGCGTGTATGAGGCCGGCGCGGTGATTCCTTCCGGGATGACGGCGCACGAGCTCCTCGGCGGGCTCGTCGACGCCGTGATCGCGTTCGCCCTGCTCGAATCGCTGGCGCTGCTCGCATGGCGCCGCGTCAGTGGCCGGGGGATCGCGCCACGCGACTTCGCGCTCAACATGGTCGCGGGGCTGGCACTGATGCTCGCGCTGCGGGCGGTCGTCCGGGACGCGGGGCTGGCATGGGTCTGCCTCTGCCTGCTCGGCGCCGGCGCGGCCCACCTCA
>CAZZWY010000696.1:0-2147 GCA_964657785.1 uncultured Acetobacteraceae bacterium | reverse complement strand
CGAGCCCCGCGAGGCGGCGCGCGAAGGGCGTCGTGACCAGATGGCGCAGCCGCCGCCACCCGCCCCGCGCGCGCACCGAGCGGCCGACCATCACGGTGCCGAGGCGGTGCTCGCGGGCGTAGGCGACGACGGCCGCCGCGGCGTCCTGGGCGCTCAGCGTGGCGGTCGTCGCGCCGAGCGAATCGGCGAGCTTGAGGGTCGCGAGGATCGCGCTGCGCTCGGCCGTGGTCAGGCGCTGCAGCGCCGGCGTCTCGACGTGCACGACGTGCCAGGGCGCACCGCTGCGCAGCGTGCGCCGGCTCGTGGCGCGCACCAGCCGGTCGGCGCGCGGCCCGGGGCCGATGCAGACCAGCACCGCGTCGCTCACGTGCCAGCGTTCGCGGCTCTCGATGCCCATGTGCTCGCGCCGGTAGCTGCGGACGTCGTCGTCGATGCGGTCGGCGGTGCGGCGCAGCGCGAGCTCGCGCAAGGCCATCAGGTTGCCCTTGCGGAAGAAGTTCTGCGCTGCGCGGTCGGCCTGTTCGGCGCCGTAGACCTTGCCCGACTGGAGGCGCTTCAGCAGGTCGTCGGTCGGCAGGTCGACCAGCACCACCTCCTCGGCGTCGTCGAAGACGTGGTCCGGCACGGTCTCGCGGACGCGGATGCCGGTGATACCGCCGACCACGTCGTTGAGGCTTTCGATGTGCTGGACGTTGACGGTCGAGAGCACGTCGATGCCCGCCTCGAGCAGCTCGGCGACGTCCTGCCAGCGCTTCGGATGGCGCGAGCCGGTCGCGTTGCTGTGCGCGAGCTCGTCGACGAGCAGCACCGCCGGGCGGCGCGCGAGGGCCGCGTCCAGGTCGAATTCGGGCAGCGCGCGCCCCTGCAGGTCGACGCGCCGGGGCGGCAGGATCTCGAGGCCCGCCAGTTGTTCGGCGGTATCGCTGCGCCCGTGCGTCTCGACGATGCCGACGACCACGTCGACGCCGTTCTCGCGCAGCTTCTGCGCCGCCTTCAGCATCGCGTAGGTCTTGCCGACGCCGGCCGACGCGCCGAAGAACACCTTCAGCTTGCCGCGCGCCTCGCGCCGTTCGGCCGCGCGGGTGCGGGCCAGCAGTTCGTCGGGGTCGGGGCGCTCGGCGGGCATCCGGCGAGTCTAGTCACCGGCTCGAAACGGCGGTGGCGGATTTGCCGTCGAGCGCCAGGTTCAGTTCCAGCACGTTGACGCGCGGCTCGCCGATCACGCCGAGCCACGGGCGCTCGGCGAGGCTGTCGACGAGCGCCTGCACGGCGGCGGTGGAGAGGCCGCGCTCGCGGGCGATGCGCGGCACCTGGTAGTTCGCCGCAGCGAGGCTGATCTCCGGGTCGAGGCCGCTGCCGGAGGCGGTGACCAGGTCGACCGGGATCGGCGCCTTGTTGTCGGGGTCGGCGGCGTGGAGCGCGTCGACCCGGCCCTTGACCGCGTCGAGCAGTGCCGGGTTGTTCGAGCCGAGGTTCGACCCCGACGACGCGACGCCGTTGTCGGCCATTGGGCTCGTCGCCGACGGCCGCGACCAGAAGTGCTTCGGCGACGCGAAGGCCTGGCCGATGAGGCGCGAGCCGACGACCTTGCCGCCCGACTCGATCAGCGAGCCGTTGGCGGCGTGCGGCGAGACGATCTGCGCGACGCCGGTGATCAAGGCCGGGTAGGCGATGCCGGTGACGATGCTGAGCAGGATGAAGATCGACAGCGCCGGGCGGAGCGACCGGAAGAGGGCGTTCATGGGGTGTCCTTGTGATGTGACGAGTTCACTTCAAACCCATCACCGAGAGAATCATGTCGATCATCTTGATGCCGACGAACGGCACGACGAGTCCGCCGAGACCGTAGATCAGCGCATTGCGGCGCAGCAGCGCGGCGGCGCCGAGGGATCGGTACTTGACGCCCTGCAGCGCGAGCGGGATCAGCACGACGATGATCAGCGCGTTGAAGATCACCGCCGAGAGGATCGCCGACGCCGGCGAGGCGAGGTTCATGACGTTGAGCGCGTTGAGCTGCGGATACGTCGTCGCGAACGCGGCCGGGATGATCGCGAAGTACTTGGCGACGTCGTTGGCGATCGAGAACGTGGTGAGCGAGCCGCGCGTCATCAGCATCTGCTTGCCGATCTCGACGACCTCGATCAGCT
>CAZZWY010000695.1:0-2151 GCA_964657785.1 uncultured Acetobacteraceae bacterium | reverse complement strand
GTCGATGATGTTCGACTTGCCGCAGCCGTTCGGGCCGACGACGCCGACGAGCTGGCCGGGAAGCTGGAAGGTGGTGGGTTCGGCGAACGACTTGAAGCCGGAGAGCTTGATCGAGTTCAGGCGCATCGCATGGACTGGCTGGGGCCGCTCCTGGGACCTCCGCGGGGGTCTCGTAAGTGATTGATTTCTCTAATGAAATCTCGACTATCAAGGACTTTCGAAGAGGCCGGATGATAGCATCGCAGGCTTCGTTCCCCGGGCCGGACCCGGGTCCGATCGTCACCGAAAGCGTCTTCGACATGGCCAAGCCCGCCCGCGCCGCCCTCGCCCCCATCTCAGTCGCCGAGCGCGAGGCGCCCGCGACCCCGCCGACCGCGCCCTCGCGCGAGCTGCTGGTGTTTCCGAACCCGAGCCCGCACCGCGACTACGCGATTCAGTTCCAGGTGCCCGAGTTCACCTGCCTCTGCCCGCTCACCGGGCAACCCGACTTCGCCCATTTCACGATCGACATGATCGCCGACCAGGTTTGCATCGAATTGAAGAGCCTGAAGCTCTACTTCTGGAGCTTTCGCGACGCCGGCGCCTTCCACGAGAAGGTCACGAACGACATCCTCGACGAGATCGTTCGCGTGACCCACCCGCGCTTCGCCCGCATCACCGCGAAATGGTACGTGCGCGGCGGCATCTACACCAACATCGTCGCCGAACACCGGCGCAAGGGTTGGAAGCCACAGCCGGCCTTCGAGATGCCGCGCCACGACGCGGCCACGGGACTCGCCTGACCGGTCGAGCGCCGTCATGAATCCGTTGCTGTCGCGCCTCCACCCGTATCCGTTCGAGCGCTTGCGCGCGTTGACGCGAGACATCGCCCCGAATCCCGACTTCGCACCCATCAGCCTCGGCCTCGGCGAGCCGAAGCACGCGACGCCGGCGCTGATGCTGGAGGCGATCCGCGACCACCTCGACGGCCTGGCGACGTACCCCGCGACCGCCGGCGAGCCGCGGCTGCGCGAGACCATCGCCGCCTGGATCGCCCGCCGCTACGGCGTCGCGGTCGACCCGGCGAGCCAGGTGCTGCCGGTCAACGGCTCGCGCGAAGCGCTGTTCGCCCTCGCGCAGACCGTGATCGATCCGACCCGGCCGGGCGCGACCGTCGTCTGCCCGAACCCGTTCTATCAGATCTACGAAGGCGCGGCACTCCTCGCCGGCGCCCGCACGGCCTTCGCCAACAGCGATCCGTCCCGCAATTTCGCGGCCGACTGGGACCGGGTGCCGGAATCGGTCTGGGCGGCGACGCAGCTGCTCTACGTCTGCTCTCCCGGCAATCCGACCGGGGCGGTGATGCCGCTCGCGGAATGGCAGCGGCTCTTCGAGCTCAGCGACCGGCACGGCTTCGTCATCGCGTCGGACGAGTGCTACTCCGAGATCTATTTCCGCCCGGCCCCGCCGCTCGGCTCGCTCGAGGCGGCCACGGCCCTCGGACGGCGTGATTTCGACAGGCTGATCGCGTTCACGAGCCTTTCGAAGCGCTCGAACGTGCCGGGCCTGCGCTCCGGCTTCGTGGCGGGCGACGCGCGCCTCCTGCAACAGTTCCTGCTCTACCGCACCTACCACGGCAGCGCGATGTCGCCGCTGGTGCAGCGCGCGTCGATCGCCGCCTGGGCCGACGAAGCGCATGTGGTGGAGAACCGGGAAAAGTACCGGGCCAAGTTCGCCCAGGTGACGCCGGTGCTTGCCGACGTGCTCGACGTGGCGCTTCCCGACGCCGGCTTCTACCTTTGGGCCGCGGTGCCGGGCGGAGACGACCTCGCCTTCGCGCTCGCGTTGCTGGCTCAATACAATGTCGCGGTCCTTCCCGGCAGCCTGCTGGCGCGCGACGCGGACGGCGTCAATCCGGGCGCGGGGCGAATCCGCCTCGCGCTCGTCGCCGAAGTCGACGAGTGCCTCGAGGCCGCGCACCGCATCGCGCGGTTCTGCCGATCGTTCGACCCCGATCGCCCGATTCGATCGTCCAACCCCAACCTTGTGAGCGAGCCATGAGTCCAGTCGACGACCCCCGCGAGTTGCAAAGCCTGATCGAGCTCGCCTGGGAAGGGCGCGCCTCGATCAACGCGGCCAACAGCCCCGAGATCTTCAACGCCGTGGAGACGG
>CAZZWY010000694.1:0-2152 GCA_964657785.1 uncultured Acetobacteraceae bacterium | reverse complement strand
CGGCGCGGTGGACGCTGTTGGCGAGCCGGATGATCTCGGTCGTCAGCACCACGTCCTTGGCGATGCGGCTCGCCACGTCGGCGGCCGAATAGCGTTCGTCCCGCATCGCCTTCATCAGCTGCGGCACGACTTGGGCGGCCCGGGGCAGCAGGCTCGCGCACTGCGCGTCGCTCAGGGTGACGGCATCGATCGACCCCGGCAGCGAACGTGCGTGGGCGTCCGACGGCAGCGTTCGCAGCGGCTTTTCCGACGACGGCAGGTCGAGCAGCCAGTGCATGAAGAAGGGGTGCAGGGCGGCGACGTCGGTCGCCTCGGTCGCCGGCGGCTGCCGTTGCTGTTCTGGCGCCGGCACGGCGGCGAGCGCTTCGGTGGCCGGCGCCGTACCGGGGGCGGCGGCTCCCTCGGGCGCGGCTGCGCGGCCAAACCAGCGGGTGAACGGCCTGGTCCAGGAAGTGACGGGCATCGGCGACGGCACGAAGCTGCAGTGGTCGCGAGTATGACCACACCCGGTCCGAATAACGATGGCCTGCACCGACCGCCGGCGGTGGCGAGCCAAGAAGTCGACACTCCCTCGGACCGGCGATGCCTTCGGGCCGATTCCCTTACAGTCGATCGAACCACAGCGGGCAAGCTCCCGGGAGTCGACACATGGAAGACGCATCCGCCTACACACCGCCGGCCGTCTGGGTCTGGAACAAGCAGAACGGCGGGCGCTTCGCGTCCACCAACCGCCCCATCGCCGGGGCGACGCACGAGAAGCCGCTGCCCGTCGGTGTGCATCCGCTGCAGCTCTACTCGCTCGCCACGCCGAACGGAGTGAAGGTGACGGTGATGCTGGAGGAGCTGCTCGCGCTCGGCAGCAAGGGGGCCGAATACGACGCCTGGCTGATCAAAATCGGCGACGGCGACCAGTTCGGCAGCGGCTTCGTCGGCGCGAATCCGAACTCGAAGATTCCGGCGCTCGTCGACCACAGCGAGCCGGCGCCGCTGCGCGTCTTCGAGTCGGGCGCGATCCTGCTCTATCTGGCCGAGAAGTTCGGCGCCTTCCTGCCGACCGACCGCGCGGGGCGTACCGAGTGCCTCGCCTGGCTCTTCTGGCAGATGGGCAGCGCGCCCTACCTCGGCGGCGGCTTCGGCCATTTCTACGCCTATGCGCCGACCAAGATCGAGTACGCGATCGACCGCTTCGCGATGGAGGTCAAGCGCCAGCTCGACGTGCTCGACCGGCGTCTGGCCGAGACGCGGTTCGTCGCAGGGAGCGACTACACCATCGCCGACATCGCGATCTGGCCCTGGTACGGCGCGCTCGTCCGCGGCGAGGCGTACGGCTCGGGCGAATTCCTGTCGGTCCACGAGTACGCGCACGTCAAGCGCTGGAGCGACGAGATCGTTGCCCGGCCGGCGGTGCAGCGCGGCCGGATGGTCAATCGCATGACCGGAGATCCGGCGGGGCAGTTGCGCGAGCGGCACGACGCGAGCGACTTCGCGACGAAAACGCAGGACAAGCTCCAGGCGTCGAGCTGACGGGCGCTGCGGCGCGGTCGTTCGATCACGATCCGGCCAGGTCCTTCGGCCACAGCACCCACATCCGCAGCGGCTGCTTCATGCGCCCGGCCTGTGCCTCGGCGGCACCTCCCCAGCCCCAGAAGTAGTCGGCCCGCACCGCGCCGACGATCGCGCTGCCGGTGTCCTGCGCCATCACGCCGCGGCGCAGCGTTGTTCCCGACAGCGGCTCGGTCGTGTCGAGCCAGACCGGCGTCCCGAACGGGATGCTCAGCGGGTCGACCGCGATCGATCGGCCGGGTGTGAGCGGCACGGCCTGTGCACCTTTCGGACCGAGGTCGGGATCCGGCAGCGGTTCCTCGCGAAAGAAGACGTAGCGCGGGTTGCTCCAGAGCAGCTCGTTGACGCGGCCCAGATTGCGCCGTGCCCAGGCCGCGATCCCGGGCCAGGAGGCTTCCCCCGGGGCGAGCTCGCCGTGATCGATGAGCCAGCGGCCGACCGATCTGTACGGCTGTTCGTTGTGCGCGGCGTAGGCGAGCCGGACGGCGTGGCGAGTGCCGTCCGGCTCGGTCAGGGCGAGCCGGCCCGAGCCCTGAACGTGCAGGATGAGCGCGTCCAGCGGGTCGGCGACCCAGGCGAGCGCGCGGCC
>CAZZWY010000693.1:0-2153 GCA_964657785.1 uncultured Acetobacteraceae bacterium | reverse complement strand
CAACCGCCGTGCGGCCCGGCCGCAGCGATCCATCCGCCGTGCGGTCCGGCGGCGCGCGAAGAGGCTGCCGCAACGCCTCTTGCCCAGCCACCGTGCGGGCCGGCCGTCACGGCAGCGGCGACCGAAGAGAGATTCTCGACATTACCGAAACGAGTCGTACGGGACTGAAATTGAGCTTGGATTTGCACGGCAACTCCTGAAGGTTGACACACGCGTTATGTGCGCTTCAAGACATTGGATCAGCCGAGCGGGAGAAAGGAAACTGTCAACGTTGACAGGTACGGACAAAGCTGGAAAGAGGGCTGTCAGCGGATAAGCCCCAGCCTGAGTGCCCGAAGCACCGCCTGGTGCTTGTTGACGCAGCCGAGCTTGTGGGTCGCGTTGTTGACGTGCAGCGCCGCTGTCCGTTCGCTGATGCCGAGCAGGGTTCCGACTTCCCAGGCGGTCTTGCCCTCCATCGTCCAGCGCAGGGTTTCGAGTTCGCGCGGGGTGAGTGCGGGGACCCCGGGCGCCGAGGTCGATGGAACGAGAATGCGCAGCGCCGCTTCTTGCGCATGCACGGCGAAAAGCTGCAGATCCGCGACGACGCGGGTCAAGGTGCGCGGCTCGACTGAAGCGGGGCGGTCCCGGTCGACACCGAAGAAGAAGTGTCGCCCCTCCGGCATGTGCAAGGCGAGTGCGATGCCGCAGCCGTAGCCGTGTCGCGCCTGTTCCTCCCATTTGTCGCCGAGACCTTGCGTCACATAGGTCTGCTGATCCCAGATGATCGGCATGCTGTGGCGCTTGCAGTGCTGCATGACGGGATCGAGCCGCCAGCTCTGTCGGTCCTGGAAGGCGTCCTTGTAACCCTGAGGCGTGTTGTCGACGGTAATGAATTCAGCCTCGCCGAGCAGGTGATCGATGACCACCGTGGCAGAGACGGTCGCAAAACCGAGTCGCTGCGAGAAGGCGACGATCTGCTGCTGAAATTCACCCCGGCTCCGGGTATCCAGCACTTCCGTGAATCCGCCCTGAAGCATCTCACCTCTCAGTCTGAAACGAGCGTAGTTGCCGCTTCCACGATAAGCCTATGAACACCCTGGCAAGATTGACAGATGGCAGGACGCAAAATTCTTGCCATATTTCATGCCTCGAAAAAGCTGCTTCGTACCGACGCCTCGACCTTCGTCAGTGGAAAATATCTTCAATTGGACTTCAACGACGGCAGCGGCTGCGAAGCCGGCGTGGATCGTTTTTGCATGGCCCCCGGTATTGTGGCAGCCGGAATGCACACAGGTACTGTCGTTTGTGCATCTCGGCACACGGGTGCTGCATTCCGGTGATCCGCAAAACCGCTGCGTCGGCCAGACGCTGTGGGGAGAAGAGTCCGATGCGCGTTCCGCAGGCGTGGCCTGGGATTGGGTCGAAATCGGCGACGGCGTCTTTGCGATGGCCGACCCTTTCGGCATGGTCACCAATCTGCGCCTGCTCGGTGCCGACGGCGGAGCGTTGAGCCCGGGCCGGATTGCCCTGCACTTGCACACGCTTGTCTATGGGTTGCCCTGGCAAACCGAAGTCCAGCGCGCGCTCTGCAAGGCCGTCCCGAGGTGATCGAAATTCGCCGGGTCCTGCAAACTCGAGTGGGCCCGGGCACTCCAGGATTTCCCGATCTGTCACCTAGGCGTTATCCAGCACGACCCGACCTATTCCTTGGCGTGATTGATCGTGTACTTCGGGATCTCGATCACGATGTCACGCTGGGCGAGGATCGCCTGGCACGACAGGCGCGACGTGGGAGACAGACCCCAGGCGCGATCGAGCAGGTCCTCTTCGGTTTCGTCGATGTCACCCAGCGAGTCGAACCCGTCTCGCACGATCACATGGCAGGTGGTGCAGGCGCAACTCAACTCGCAAGCGTGCTCGATGTCGACATGATGATCGAGCAGCGCCTCGCAGATCGACGTGCCCGCCGGCGCCTGGATGCGCTTGCCCTCGGGACAATAGTCGGCATGCGGCAGGATGGTGATGGTCGGCATCTTCAAACTTCTTCGATACGCCGCCCGGCGAGTGCTCGCCGAATACTGCGGTTCATGCGCTCCGCGGCGAAGGCCTCGGTCGCCTGGGCGAGCGCATCGACCGCGGCATCGATCGCGCGCGGGTCGATGCCTTCCCTG
>CAZZWY010000692.1:0-2160 GCA_964657785.1 uncultured Acetobacteraceae bacterium | reverse complement strand
CCGGCTCTCCGGCGCTCGCGTGGGCGGCGTTGCTGCCGCTGATCGTCGAGTTTTGGGCGCTCGTCGCCGCCCGCGTCGAGCCGCGCGCCCGGGCCGGGCGGCTCAAGCAGTGGCTGCACTACCTGCGGCGGCGCTATCCGGAGGCCGAGACGGCCTACCAGAGGGTCCGCACCGTCAATGACCCCGCGCAGGTGCTGGCGGCGCTCGGTCTGCAGGACAATGAGCCGCCGCTCGCCCCCGACTTGCAAACCGAGAACACCCTGGAACCCGTCGCATGAAGACCTACCAGATCGAGCTCCGGAAGGTGAAGGCGATGAGCAACGCGCACGGGCTGATCCAGGCGCAGGTGGATGCGCTGGTTCAGCCGTCGCCCGCCGCGGACGACGGCGAGCCGGCGACGATGCTCAGCCTCAGCGAGGACACCGCCCGCGTCCTGGTGCTGTTGCTGAAGACGCAGCTCGCCGAATTCGATGCCCGCAAGGCGAAAAGCCGACGCTGATCGGGCCGGCGTGCGGCCCGCCGCCCTGGCTCAGCCCTTGCGGGCCTGCGCGATCAGAAAATTGGCGGTCGCCAACGCCGCTTCGGCGCTGCCGGCCTGCGAGGGCGAGGTGAGGTACCGGCCCTGGATCGCCAAGGTCGGGACGCCGTCGATGCGGTAGTCCTCCGCGAGCTTCTTCGCCTTGGTCACGCTGTTGGCGACCGAGAACGAGTTGTAGACGTCGAGGAACTTCGTGCTGTCGATGCCGTTCTTCGCGGCGAGCGCGGCCACATCGGCCGGCTTGTCGAGCCGCTGCCGGTCGACGTGGACGGCCGTGAAGATCTTTTGCTGCATCGTGTCGACCTTGCCGAGCGTCTCGAGCGTGTAGTAGGTGCGCTGGAAGCCTTCGGCATTGAAGAGAAACGGCGCGGGCACGCGGTGGAAGGCGACATCCGCCGGCAAGGTTTTGACCCAGCCCTCGAGCGTCGGCTCGAAGGCAGCGCAGTGCGGACAGGCGTACGAGAAGAACTCGATCACCTCGATCTTGCCGGGCCCCGTCTGCATCGCCACCGCCGGCTTCACCCGGGTGTACTGCGTACCCTCGGCAGGCTGCTGCGCCGCGGCGCGCAAACCGAACGCCGTCAGGCCGGTGCCGGCGAGTGCGGCGGAAAAGTCTCGACGAGTCAGATTCATGAATAGTCCGGTTGCAGTGGCTCGGGCGCCGTCGCGGCGCACCGACCACCGATCAGACCGGCGTGGCGCCGATAAGTTCAGAGCGGCCGCGCCGGCGGCACAGGCTCGACTTTAGCCCGCCCGGCGGCCCCGGGCACTGCGGCGCGTCCGCCTCCCTTGGCTACCATCGCCGGTTTCGCGTTCACTCGACGACACGTTCGCGCGTTCGCTGTCGCCGACCTTGCCGACGAACTCCGTATGCCCTCACTCGCCCGACAACTCGGTCCCTGGCACCTCTCGGTCGCCCCGATGATGGACTGGACTGACCGCCATTGCCGCTACTTCCACCGCCTGCTCACGCGGCGCACCCGGCTCTACACCGAGATGGTGACGACCGGCGCGCTGCTGCACGGGGACGTGCCCCGGCATCTCGATTTCGATCGCTCGGAGCACCCGGTCGCACTGCAGCTCGGCGGCAGCGAGCCCGCCGAACTGGCGCAGTGCGCGCGGCTCGCCGAGCAGTGGGGCTACGACGAGGTCAACCTCAATTGCGGCTGCCCGAGCGAGCGGGTGCAGCGCGGCGCGTTCGGCGCGTGCCTGATGGCCGAGCCGGCGTTGGTCGCCGAGGGGGTCAAGGCGATGCGGGACGCGGTCTCGCTCCCGGTCACGGTCAAGCACCGCATCGGCATCGATCGCACCGAAGACTATGCGTTCGTACGCGATTTCGTCGGAACGCTCGCGGACGCGGGCTGCGAGGTGTTCGTCGTCCATGCGCGCAACGCCTGGCTCAAGGGCCTGAGTCCGAAGGAGAACCGCGAGATTCCGCCGCTGCGCCACGAGACGGTCTACCGGTTGAAGCGCGATTTTCCCGGACTCACCATCGTCCTCAACGGCGGCCTCACGACGAACGTGCAGATCGAAGAGGCGCTCCGCCACGTCGACGGCGTGATGGTCGGCCGCGAGGCGTACCACAACCCGTGGCTGATGGCCGACTGGGACGAGCGCTTCTT
>CAZZWY010000691.1:0-2162 GCA_964657785.1 uncultured Acetobacteraceae bacterium | reverse complement strand
GGTGCCTCCGCACGCTCGACGAGATCGCCGGCTGGTCGGGCCTCGGTGAGCCTGCCCGGCGCGCCGTGTGGCAGTCGATCGAGTTGCGCCGCACGCAGCGGCCCGATGGGGTCCCGACGACGCCCCGCCGGTAACTCCGTCATTTCGACGGCACTCCCCCGCGTGCTCGGGGGTGCCGCGGGTTTGTCAGCCTTGATCCAGCGCAAAGACAGCGCAAAGTCGCGGCGACGCTGGCGACCGATCAGTGCGCTTCGCCAGCTTTCGACTCGGGGCAGCCGCCCGCAACGACACGAACTCCAGGAGATTTTCATGGCCACTGCCACGATGCACGTCGCATCCCGCGTCGGACAGCCGATGACCGCCGAGGAACGCAAGGTGATCTTCGCGTCCAGCCTCGGCACGGTGTTCGAGTGGTACGACTTCTACCTCTACGGCACGCTCGCCGCGATCATCGGCAAGCAGTTCTTCTCGAACCTCGACCCGGCCTCGCAGACGATCTTCGCGCTCCTCGCGTTCGCCGCGGGCTTCATCGTGCGGCCGTTCGGTGCCCTCGTCTTCGGCCGGCTCGGCGACATGATCGGGCGCAAATACACCTTCCTGGTGACGATTCTGATCATGGGCCTGTCGACGTTCATCGTCGGCATCCTGCCCGGCTACAGCACCATCGGCGTCGCCGCCCCGGTGCTGCTGATCGCGCTGCGCCTGCTCCAGGGGCTGGCACTCGGCGGCGAATACGGCGGCGCCGCGACCTACGTCGCCGAACATGCCCCGCACGGCAAGCGCGGCGCGTTCACGGCCTGGATCCAGACGACCGCAACGCTCGGCCTGGCCCTCTCGCTGATGGTGATCCTCGCGACCCGCACGTCGATCGGCGAGGCGGCGTTCGCCGACTGGGGCTGGCGCGTGCCTTTCCTCGTCTCCATCCTTCTGCTCGGCGTGAGCGTCTGGATCCGGCTCAGCATGAACGAGTCGCCGGCCTTCAAGAAGATGAAGGAAGAGGGCACGACCTCGAAGGCGCCGCTGACCGAGGCCTTCGGGCAGTGGAAGAACATGAAGGTCGTGATCCTCGCCCTGTTCGGCCTGACGATGGGCCAGGCCGTCGTCTGGTACACGGGCCAGTTCTACACGCAATTCTTCCTGACCGGCTCCTTGAAGGTCGACCCGCCGACCGCCAACGTGCTGGTGTTCGCCTCGCTGCTGATCGGCACGCCGTTCTTCCTGCTGTTCGGCACGCTGTCGGACAAGATCGGCAGAAAGCCGATCATCATGGGCGGCTGTCTGATCGCCGCGCTCTGCTACTTCCCGCTCTTCAAGGCCCTGACGCAGGCCGCGAATCCCGAGCTCGCGGCCGCGCAGGCGAGCGCCAAGGTCACGCTCGCCGCCGACCCGAACGAATGCTCGTTCCAGTTCAACCCGACCGGCACGGCGAAGTTCACGAGTTCGTGCGACGTCGCCAAACAGGTGCTGACGGCCAATTCGGTCAGCTACGAGGACACGGTGGCGACCGGCCCGGCGAAGATCACCATCGGTGACAAGGTGATCGAGTCGTATGCCGCCGCCGGCCTGCCGCCGGACGTCGCCAAGGCGCGGGACACCGAATTCAAGGCTGCCGTCACCGGCGCGCTGAAGGCGAGCGGCTACCCGGCCAAGGCCAAGCCGATCGACTTCATGAGCGGCCGGTGGTGGACGGTCGTCGGCCTGCTGGCGATCATGGTCATCTTCGTGACGATGGTCTACGGCCCGATCGCCGCGATGCTGGTCGAGATGTTCCCGACCCGCATCCGCTACACCTCGATGAGCCTGCCGTACCACATCGGCAACGGCTGGTTCGGCGGCCTGCTGCCGGCGACCGCGATCGCGATCGTCGCGCAGACCGGCAACATGTACAACGGCCTCTGGTATCCGATCGTCTTCGCGTCGATCACCTTCGTCATCGGGATGCTGTTCGTCCGCGAGACGAAGGACGTGGACATCTACCGCAACGACTGAGGCCCTGCTGGCGAGGCCGCCCCTGCGGCCTGACGCGGCCTCGACGCGGCCTTCTGTGCGTCGTTGTTCATGCTTCGGGCCGGTTTGCCCGCGCCGACCGCGGCTACCATACTTTCTCGCGCGATCTCCGTCGCGCGCAAGAGTCTCGATGAAGTCGTTGTGGCGCCACCTGG
>CAZZWY010000690.1:0-2168 GCA_964657785.1 uncultured Acetobacteraceae bacterium | reverse complement strand
CGGCGCCGACCTCGCCCAGCGGATCGCCAAGCTGACGAAGTCGCTCGAGGCCGCTCGCGACGTCACGCCACCTCCCCCCGCCCCGCTGCCGAGCCCGGCGCAATCCGCGGCACTGGCGCAAATCGCCGCGATCGCCGCGATGAGCACGCCCGCGACCGCCCTTCTCCACGGCGTGACCGGCAGCGGCAAGACCGAGGTCTATCTCGGCGCCGCGACGGCGACGCTCGCCGCCGGCCGCCAGGCGCTGGTGCTGGTGCCGGAAATCAACCTCACGCCGCAGCTCGAGGCGCGATTCGCGGCGCGATTCGCCGGCCGCTGCATCGTCTCGCTGCACAGCGGCCTGACGCCGGTGCAGCGCCTGCGCAACTGGCTCGCGGCGCATCTCGGCCTCGCCGATCTGGTGCTCGGCACCCGGCTGGCGGTGTTCGCGTCGATGCCGCGCCTCGGCCTGATCGTGGTCGACGAGGAGCACGATCCGTCCTACAAGCAGCAGGACGGCGCCCGCTACTCGGCCCGCGACCTGGCCGTGTGGCGCGGCCGCAACGTCGGCGCCACGGTCTTGCTGGGCTCGGCGACGCCGTCCCTCGAGAGTTGGCAGCGCGGGCTCGCCGGGCGCTACCTGAAGCTCGACCTGCCGCAGCGCATCGGCGGCGGCGCCCTGCCGTCGGTCCGGCTGGTCGACATGAACCGGCTGCCCAAGACCCCCGGCAGCACGACCGCGCTCTCGCCGCCGCTGGTCGAGGCGCTGCAGCAGCGCATCGTGCGCGGCGAGCAAAGCCTCGTCTTCCTGAACCGCCGCGGCTACGCGCCGGTGCTGCACTGCGGCGACTGCGGCTGGAAGAGCGGCTGCCCGAACTGCAGTGCCTGGCGCGTCTTCCACAAGATCGACCGGAGCCTGCGCTGCCACCACTGCGGTTTCGCCGAACGGGTGCCGCGCGCCTGCCCGGACTGCGGCAACCTCGACATCGCGCCCCTCGGCCGCGGCACCGAACGCCTCGAGGAACAGCTCTCTGCGCTGCTGACCGGCGCCGACGGCGGGCCGGCACGGGTCGCCCGCATCGACGCCGACAGCACCCGGCGCAAAGGCGCGCTCGTCGCCCAGCTCGGCGCCGTGCACGCGGGCGAGGTCGATGTCCTCGTCGGCACCCAGATGGTCACGAAGGGCCATGATTTCCGGCGCATCACCCTGGTCGCGGCGGTCGCGCCCGACAGCTCGCTCTTCAGCAGCGACTTTCGCGCCCCCGAACGGCTCTTCGCGCTCCTGATGCAGGCGGGCGGCCGGGCCGGCCGCGACCCGTCGCACGCCGGGCACAGCGAAATGTGGATACAGACCTGGCACCCGAACCACCCGCTCTACGCGGCGCTCCGACGCCACGATTTCGAGTCCTTCGCGACCAGCCAGCTCAAAGAACGCGAGATGGCGGGGCTGCCGCCCTATTCGCACCTCGCGATGCTGCGCGCCGACGCCCACAGCCCCGAGGCGGCGCGCGCCTTCCTGCGAGCGGCCGCGGCGCTCGCCCCGACGCTCGAGGGCGCGGATGCGGTGATGCTCTACCCGCCGGTGCCGCTCGGCATCGCGCGCGTCGCCAACGTCGAGCGGATGCAGATGCTCGTCGAATCGGCGTCGCGCCCGCACCTGCAGCGCTTCCTGGCCCGCTGGCTGCCGGCGTTGCACCTGCTCCGGCGCGATTACCAGCGCGGCGACCACCGCATCCTGCGCTGGGCGGTCGACGTCGATCCGGCGTCGATCTGAGCGCCTGGCGAGGCGCAGCCGACGTCAGCGCCGGCGCGCTGTCGCGGGGCGGCGCCGTGCCGCCGGGGCGCCGAAGGGGCGGCTGACGTCGGCCAGGAGCAGGGTCGCGCGCACCAGGCCCTCGACGGCTTCCGCGAGGTCGGCCGCGGGCTCGAGGGACTCGATCAACTCGAGCAGGTCGTCCGCGTCTTCCAGATCGTCCGGCGCCAGGTGGCGGTAGAGGAGCGCCAGCGGTTCGTTGAGCGCGGGCGGGTCGCCGCGGGTCAGGTCGGGGAACAGGGTGAGCGCGGTCGCGAAGCCGGCCACCCACGGGTAGACGGCATCGACGACCGCGGGCGGCGCGTCAGCGTCGGGCGCCTCGCCGGCACCGTCGGCGTCGGTGTCGGCGTCGAGCTCGAAGACCCAGGGGTCGAAC
>CAZZWY010000689.1:1255-2177 GCA_964657785.1 uncultured Acetobacteraceae bacterium | reverse complement strand
CCGCGGGCGACATCCTGCTGCTTCATGACGGCCATGCGGCGCGCGGTCCGAGCGGCCGGGCGCTCGTGCTGGACGTGCTGCCGCCGTTGCTCGACCGGCTGCACGCCGATCGGCTGCGCGCCGTGACCTTGACCGACGCGGTGCAGTCGGCCGCATGAGTCGCCCGGCCGTCCGCTCCGTGGTCGCAACCTCCAACTCTCGCTCGGTGCGCCGGGGCGCGCCATGACGCCGATCACCGCCTGCACCCTGACGACCGCCCTCGGTGCGGGCAAGTCGGCGAACGGGTCGGGCCTGCGTGCGGGGCGCACGGGGCTCGCGCAGACCCGCTTCATGGACGTCCCGCTCGCCACCTGGATCGGCGAGGTCCGGGGGGTCGACGACGTGGTGCTGCCCGCGGATCTCCAGCGCTTCGACTGCCGCAACAACCGCCTCGCCTGGCTCGGACTGCAGCAGGACGCGTTCTTCGACGCCGCCGTGCGGGCGCGCGAGCGCTGGGGCGCGGCGCGGGTCGGCGTCTTCCTCGGCACCAGCACCTCGGGCCTGCTGCAGACCGAGCTCGCCTACCGGAACCGCCAGCCCGACGGGGCCCTGCCCGACGGCTTTCGCTATGCCGAGACGCAGAATTCGCATTCGGTCGCGGCCTTCGTCAGCGCCGCCCTGCGCTTGACCGGGCCGAGCTGGGTGGTGTCGACCGCGTGCTCGTCGAGCGCGAAGGTCTTCGGCACCGCCGAGCGCTTGCTCGCCGCCGGCCTGATCGATGCGGCCGTGGTCGGCGGCGTCGACAGCCTCTGCCTGACGACGCTCTACGGCTTCAACGCGCTCGAGTTGCTGTCGCCCGACATCTGCCGGCCGTGGGACGTTGCACGCTGCGGCTTGTCGATCGGCGAGGCCGCGGCGTTCGCCGTCGTCGAACGCGACGCGG
>CAZZWY010000689.1:0-1245 GCA_964657785.1 uncultured Acetobacteraceae bacterium | reverse complement strand
CCCGAAGGCTGGCTCCTCGGCGTCGGCGAAAGCAACGACGGCTACCACATGAGCACGCCGCACCCCGAAGGCGCCGGCGCGGTGGCGGCGATGCGCGCCGCCCTCGATGCGGCCGGATTGCAGCCCGAGCAGATCGACTACATCAACCTGCACGGCACCGCCACGCCGAGCAACGACGCTTCCGAGGACCGGGCAGTCGCGGCGGTCTTCGGCCGGGCGACGCCGTGCAGCTCGACCAAGGGCGCGACCGGCCACACGCTCGGCGCGGCCGGCGGCGTCGAGGCCGTGATCAGCCTGCTCGCGATGCAGGACGAATCGATGCCCGGCGGCCAGAACCTGCGGAATCCGGACCCGGCCCTGCACCTCGACTACCTCCGGGAAACCCGGCCGTCCGCCCGCCTGCGCAGCGTGCTCAGCAACTCCTTCGGCTTCGGCGGCACCAACGCGAGCCTGGTGCTCGGGGCGGCGCGATGAGCCGTCACGCGGGGTCGCTGCCGCCGGTCTTCATCGACGGCATCGGCCTGCTCGGCCCGGGGCTGCCCACGTGGTCGGCAAGTCAGGCGACCCTGCGCGGCGAGACGCCGCACGTCTTCGTCCTGACGACGCTCGCGCCCCCGCCGCGCCTGCCGCCCGCCGAGCGGCGCCGCGCCGGCCCGGTGATCCGGCTCGCGATGGGCGTTGCCGAGGAGGCGGTCGCGCAGGCCGGCGCGGACGCGCAAACGCTCGCGACCGTGTTCGCGTCGTCCGGCGGCGAGGGCGCGAACTGCCATTCGCTCTGCGAGACGCTCGCGAGTCCCGACCCGCTGATCTCGCCGACGCGCTTCACCAATTCGGTCCACAACGCGGCGGCCGGCTACTGGCACATCGCGGTCGGCAGCCGCGCCGCGTCGACCAGCCTCTGCGCGTACGACGGCAGTTTCGGTGCCGGGCTGATCGAAGCCGTCTCGCTGCTGCGCGCGACGGGCCGGCCGTTGTTGCTCGTCGCCTACGACCTGCCGTATCCCGAACCACTCAACAGCGTGCGGCCGGTCGCCGACAACTTCGGCCTCGCGCTGGTGCTCGCGCCGAACGCGGGGCCCCGCACCCTCGCCGGCATGACGGTCGAGCTCGTGCCGGGCGACGCACCGGGGGCCCTCTCGACCCTGTCCGACGCGTCGCTCGACGCCTTGCGGCGCGGCATCCCCGCCGCGGCCGCGCTGCCGCTGCTGCAGGCCCTCGCGCTCGGCCGGGCCGGCCCGGGCGCGC
>CAZZWY010000688.1:0-2197 GCA_964657785.1 uncultured Acetobacteraceae bacterium | reverse complement strand
TTCTTCTCGAGCAGCCTCTCGACGCACGAGGCGGCCGAGCGCTACGTGCCGGCCCTGCAGGACGCGGTGGCGTCGATCGTCGAGCGACTCGAGGCGCCTGCGGCCGACCGCGGCCACGATCTGCGCGGCCGCGTGCCGCCCGGCAGCCGCGCGGGCCGCGCGGGCCGTGCGGCCGGCGCCGAGCAGCTCCTCATGTCATGACGGCCGGCGCCGCCGCTTCCTTCGCGCCCGTGCTGGCGCCACGCGCCGGGCCCGAAGCCGTCGCCGCGCCGCTGCCGAAGTCGGTGATGGCCGGCTGGGGCCTCGGGACGCTCGGCCCCGTCATCGTGCTGAGCGCCACCAACGCGCTGCTGCTGCGCTTCATGACCGACTACGTCGGGCTCGGCGCCGGCATCGCGTCGCTGCTGATCGGCCTCTCGAAGCTCTACGATGCCTTCGCCGACCCGACGATGGGCTGGATCAGCGACCACACCCGTTCGCGCTGGGGCCGGCGGCGGCCGTACCTCGTCGCCGGCGGGGCGCTGCTCGCGCTGTCGCTGTTCGGCCTCTTCTGGGTGCCGCCGCTCGAGTCGGACCTCGCGCGCACCGTCTACATGGGCGCGACGCTGCTCTTCTACGCCACCGCCTACACCGTCTTCAACATCCCCTACATGGCGATGCCGGCCGAAATGAGTGCCAGCTACCACCAGCGCACCGAGCTGATGAGCTGGCGCGTCGGCGCGGTCGGCGTGGCGCAGATCGTCGCGATGTTCATGGGCACCGCCCTCGTCGACGTCTTCGGCGGCGGATCGCGGGGCCATCTCGGGATGGCGTTCGTGCTGGCACCGATCGTGATGGCGTCGGCGGTCGGCTGCTTCCTGATGACGCGGCGGGCGCCGTTCACCGAACGTTCGAGCACGCACACCCCGTTCCTGGCGCAGGCCCGGTCGGTGCTGGGCAACCGGCCGTACGTGGTGCTGATCTTCGTGAAACTGCTGACCCTCACCTCGCTCAGCGCGCAGGCCGTCTTCCCGTTCTTCTTCCAGCGCATCCTGCAGGTCTCGAACCTGTACCTGGCGACCTACTTCGCCGTCGCGTCGGTGGTGCTGATCGTGAGCCAGCCGGCCTGGATCCGGTGCAGCCGGAAGATCGGCAAGCGGGGCACCTTCCAGGTCGCGCTCGGGCTGAGCGTGCCGGTCTCGCTGAGCTGGCTGCTGGCGCGCGCCGGCGACCCGCTCTGGACCGTGATGGCCCGCGCCGCGCTCACCGGCCTGGCCGGCGGCGGCGCGCTGCTCGCCGGCCAGGCGCTGCTGCCCGACACGATGGAGTACGACCACCTGCGCACCGGCCTGCGCCGCGAAGGTGTCTTCGCCGGCTTCTACACCACGGTCGAGAAGGTCGCCGCCGCGCTCGGCATCGCGGTCGTCGGCGCGATCCTGAGCGCCGCGGGCTACATCCAGTCGCGCGGCGCCGGCGTCGTCCAGCCCGAGAGTGCGCTGGCCGCGATCCGGCTCGTGATCGCCCTGCTGCCGGCCGGGGTCAGCCTCGGCGCCTTCCTGCTGCTGTTCGGGTATTCGCTCTCCGAGTCCCGGCTCGCCGCATTGCGGCTGCGCGGCGGGGCCGGCCGGTGACCGGCGCGGCGGCGCTTCGCGGGGTCCGGCGCCGGTATGTCGAGAGCCGCTTCGGCCAGGTCCACCTGTTCGAATGCGGGCCGGAGGGCGCCGCATCGGCGCCGACGCTCTGCTGCCTGCACGCCACCGCCTATTCCGGCCAGACCTTCCTGCCGCTGATGCGCCTGCTCGGCAACGACCGCACGGTGCTCGCCCTCGACACGCCCGGCTACGGCGGCTCCGACGCGCCGCCCGAGCGGATCGAATTCAGCAGCTACGCCCTCGCCCTCGCCGAATCGATCCGCGCGAGCCGCACGGCCGACGCCGGCCCGGTCGACCTCTTCGGCTACCACACCGGCGCGCTCCTCGCGACCGAAATCGCCCGGCTGGACCCGGCGCTCGTCCGCCGCATCGTGCTCTGCGGCATCCCGTTCTTCGAGGGCGAGGACAAGGCGGCCTGGCGCGCCCGGCTCGTCCACGTGCATGAGCTCGGCGAGTCCTTCGACCAGTTCCGCGGCCGCTGGGACTACTTCATCACCCACCGCACGCCCGGGCTGTCGCTCGAACGCGCGTTCGACTGCTTCGTCGACGAGTTGCGGGCCTGGCCG
>CAZZWY010000687.1:0-2204 GCA_964657785.1 uncultured Acetobacteraceae bacterium | reverse complement strand
GTCGGACTCGGGGGCCGACGCCGCCCGCATCCCGCGCGGAACGCCGGTCCAGCCGGCCGGCATCAGGTAGAGCAGTGCCGCACCCGCGACCAGCGCCGCGGCCACCCCGAGCGTCACGCCGCTCAGCTTGCGCAGGCCGCCGGGCACGAGACGCCCGGGTCGTTCGTTGAAGGGCGTCTTCAGACCCTCGGCGACCTCTTCCAGACGATGGCCGTTCGGCGGCGGCAACAGCGCCAGCACCGGCGCCGGATCGATCTTCAACGTGCGGCACACGGTCTGCGCGAGCGCCCGAGTGAAGGTCGCATCCGGAAGCTCGCCGAACTGGTCCGACTCGAGCGCCTCGAGCTTGCGCGGCGTGACCTTGATCGAGGCGGCGAGCGCGGCGATGTGCAGGCCTTGCGCCTGACGCGCGCGGCGGAGCAGCCCGCCGGCGGTGGTCGGCGCGGGCGCCGGGACGACCGCGGAATCGGCCGAGAAGGAATCCGTCATTGGAAATCGCCTCTCGCGTAGGCCGCGGCTTCGCTCGAATCGGGAAACCGGTGACGCAGCTGATCGCCGAACTCGCGCGTTCCGGCCAGGTTGCCGAGGCGCTCCTCGATGCGCGCCGCGAGCCAGAGCGTCTGCGCGTTCGCAACCCCCGGAAGGGCATTGACACGCCGGATGTAGAAGCGGGCGCGCTCGTAGTCGCCTCGGCGCAGCAGCACCTCGGCAAGGTTCACCGAGGTCGCCGGGTTGGTCGGATCGAGTTCGTGCGCGCGGAGCAGGCTGGCTTCGGCCGCCGCGAGCTGATTCGCATAGGCCGCGCAGACGCCCTTCGTCAGCCAGGTGCGAGGTGCCTGCCGGTAACGGGGCAGCGCCAGCGCCTGATCGAACAATGCATCGGCCTCCGCGTAGCGCTTTTTCTGGCAGAGGTAATAACCGAAGTTCTGCATGCTGTCGCCGTCCTTGGGATCGAGCTCCAGCGCCCGCTGGAAACTCGACTCGGCCAGTGCCTCCTCGCCGAGGTTCGCATAGATCAACCCGCGGAGGTTGAACGCCGAGACGAGCGTCGGCTGGGCGGCGATCGCGAGCTTGACCTGGTCGAGCGCGGTCGTCATCTCGCCCCGGCCGAAGTAGGCGGTGGCGAGTTCCATGCGAACGTCGGCCTTCTTCGACGCCGGCGTCTCGTCGGACGCGGTGATCAGATCCTTGCCGCCGGCGGTCATGCGGTCGTTGGGCCGCGCGGCGCAGCCAGCGAGCAGGAGAGCCACCGACGCCACCGCGACGGCAGCCGGCACGCCGATCCGCTTGCCACGATCGATTCCGTCCATCAGCCGCCTTGCGGCACCGCCCGCCCCGCGGCGATCGCGTCCGCCGTCGGCGGGCCGCTTCGGTGAAAGTGGACCGGCGCCCGCGTCATGCGGCGGTGCGCCTGCGTGCGGTCCTGAACTTCGCCGGCGAGCTGGCCGCAGGCCGCTGCGATGTCGTCACCGCGGGTCTTCCGCACGGTCGTCACGACGCCGCCATCGCGCAGGATGTTCGCGAACGCCAGAACCCGGTCGTTCGGAGACCGCACGAGGCCGGACGCCGGGAACGGATTGAACGGAATCAGATTGAACTTGCAAGGAATGCCGCCTGCGGTTCCGCCGGCACCGACCAGCGCCAGCAACGCCGCCGCGTGCGCGGCCGTGTCGTTGACGCCGTCGAGCATGCAGTATTCGAAGGTGATGAAGTCGCGTGGCGCCTTCTCGAGATAGCCGCGGCAGGCCGTCAGCAACTCGGCAAGCGGGTATTTGCGGTTGAGCGGCACGAGTTCGTCACGCAGGGCATCGGTCGGCGCGTGCAAGGAGACCGCGAGCGCGACCGGGCAGTCATCCCGCAGGCGTTCGATCATCGGCACGACCCCCGACGTGGACACGGTCACGCGCCGCCGCGACAAGCCGTAGCCATGGTCGTCGAGCATCGCCCGCAGCGCCGGCAGCAGGGCCGCGTAATTCTGCAGCGGCTCGCCCATGCCCATCAGCACGACGTTGCTGATGACGCGCTCGCCCTCGGCACGGCCGAGCCGCCGGCGCAGGGTATGTTCCGCGAACCAGAGCTGGGCGAGGATTTCGCCGGTCGTGAGGTTGCGACTGAAGCCCTGGTGACCGGTCGAGCAGAAGCGGCAACCGACCGCGCAACCGGCCTGCGACGAGATGCAGAGCGTGGCGCGGTCGTCCTCGGGG
>CAZZWY010000686.1:0-2206 GCA_964657785.1 uncultured Acetobacteraceae bacterium | reverse complement strand
GATCGTCGGCCTTCCCCCCGCACAAAAAGACCCGGTGCATCGCTGCACCGGGCTTGAATCCGTCCAGGGGCGACGGAGGAGACAAGGGGTCGATCCAGGAGAAGAAAGCTCTTCTGTCGGATCGATGAGCGAAGAATAAGTGAAAACCCTTAATCCATCTTGCCATAGGGGATATCCGGGCCTCGTCGCCGCGAAGTTTGCCTCGGCGCGCCGCCGACATCGCAAGGGCGTTCAAGCGTCTAAGGGTTTTCGCTGGGATACTCGCCGCCCGTTCACCCTCGTCCTGCGAGTCGCTCCATGCCATCCCGTGTTGACCGTTCCCCGCTTCTTTCGTCCGCGCCGGACATTCGCCTGTTCGGCAAGGTCGACGAAGCGATGCTCGCGAGCTTTCTGCAGCAACTCGACCGCCCACCGACCGATCAACCGCTGACGCTCGAGCTGAGCACCGCCGGCGGCAACGCCGACATCGGGCGCCGCATCGCCTGGGAGATCGGCCACCTGCAGCGCAGCCGGTCGCTCGCGATGAGTTTCGTGGGCAAGAGCTTCGTCTATTCCGCAGGGGTGACGATCATGTCGGCGTTCGCTCCCTCGCGGCGCTTTCTCACGGCCGACTGCGAGCTGCTGATCCACGAGCGCAAGATTCAGAAAGTGCTCCATCTCGACGGCGCGCTGCGGGGCTGCCGGTCGATCGTGCAGGACGCGCTGGCCGAGATCGATTCCGGTCAGCGACTGGAACGCGCCGGTTTCGCGGCGCTCGTCGAAGGCACTTCGCTCGGGCTCGACGACGTGATGGCGAAGGTGCTCGAACGCGACTGGTACCTGACCGCCGATGACGCGTTGCGGCTCGGGCTGGTCGCTGCCGTCCTGTAGCGCGACGCGGACGGTAGCGCGAGGCGAACGCTCAGCGACCGGAGTCGCGCCGCAGGATCGCCACCCTGTCCTCGAAGCCGATCGGCGCCGAGGTGTGCTCGTGGACGATGCGCAGCACGTGCCCGGTCGTGCGCAACCCCCAGCTGATCCGGTTCTGCATCGAGCGGACGGGTTCTGACGTGGCCGAGAGCCCGGCGTAGGTCACGATGGCGCAGAGCATCGACAGGTCGCGGCCTTCGGTCGTCCGGACGTCTTCGAACGTCACCTTGACCAACTCGCTGCCGAGCGACGTGAACCATCCCTCGACCGCGACCTGCCAGGCCGCCGCGCCTTCGTACGACCAGACGCCCCAGGCGTCGAAGACCCGCACGCCGGGGTCGTAGAGGCGCATGAAGGCGGCGACGTCCTTGGCGAGGACGGCCGATCGGTAGGCCTCGATCACCCGGGCAGTGGCTTTCTCGATGTCCTCGGCCATGGCGCGTTCCGTCGATGTGCCCTCGCCGTGCCCCCGGGCACGCCGCTCGGGCGTCAGGGAGCGATCTTAGCGGCCAGCTGGCCGACAGCCCGCGCCGCAGCGCAGCCGGGCATCATCTCGATCAGCAGCTGGCGCCGCGCAATCGCCTCCCGCACGGTCGGGTCGAACGGCACCTCGCCGAGGAAATCGAGCGTCAGCGCGGTCCCGGCCGGCAGCAGCTGCGGCGCGACGAAGCGGTCGACGACGAGCTGCAGCTGCTTGTGGATCGTCCGACCCTCGCCCACCCGTCCGGCCTGGTTCACGATCAGGCGCACGGTGGTGCGTTGCTGCTGCGTCGCCAGCACCTTGATGGTCGCGTAGGCATCCGTCATCGAGGTCGGTTCCGGCGTTGCGATCACCGCGACGGATCCGGCGAGCGAGACGGCGTAGAGCACGACCTCCGAGATCCCCGCACCGGTGTCGATCAGGATGTGGTCGAAGCGCGGCGTCACCGTCTCCATGATGGTCTGCAGCTGGGAGCGGACCTCCGGCGTCAGCCGCGAATACTCGACCAGGCCGGAGCCCGCCAGCAACACCGAGAAGCCGCCCGGGGCCGGCAGGATGGCGCGCTCGAGCGGCACTTTGCCGGTGAAGACGTCGTGCAGGGTGACTTTCGGGTGCAGGTTCAGGACGACGTCGAGATTCGCGAGGCCGAGGTCGGCGTCGAGCACCAGCACGCGCTCGCCGCGGGCCGCCAGCGCCGTCTGGTAGTCGAGATCGCGCCCGCTCGGGTTCATGTGGCAGAGCACGGTGTGGTTGAGGTCGGCACCCTCCTCTTCCACGATGTCGAGCACCTTGTGGGCCAGCCGCTCCCAGCCCGGC
>CAZZWY010000685.1:0-2212 GCA_964657785.1 uncultured Acetobacteraceae bacterium | reverse complement strand
CCGATCTTCGACGCGAGCCTCGCCCAGTGGGCCTACGACCACGCCCAGGCTGCCGGCAGCGGCACCGACACGCTGCCGGCGAGTCCGGCGCTCTACGTGCCGCTGCAGGCGCCGATCCGCACCCGTGGCGTGATCGTGATCGAAGTGTCGAACCCGCGGCTCCTGATGGTGCCGGAGCAGCGGCGGCTGCTCGACACCTGCGCGTCGCTCGTCGCGATCGCGGTCGAGCGCGTTCATTTCGTCACCGTGGCGCAGGAGACGCTGGTCGAGATCGAATCCGAACGCCTGCGCAACTCGCTCCTCGCCGCCCTCTCGCACGACCTGCGCACGCCGCTCACCGCGCTCGTCGGCCTGTCGGAGACGCTCGCGGCCGACCTCGAACGCGACGGCTCGCCGCAGCAGGCAGCGGCGCGGGCGATCGCCGAGCAGGGCCTGCGCACCGCCCAGCTCGTCAACAACCTGCTCGACATGGCGCGGCTGCAGGCCGGCGCGGTGACCTTGCGGCGCGACTGGCAGTCGCTCGAGGAACTCGCCGGCAGCGCGATCCGCTCGCTCAAGCCGGCGCTCGCCGCGCACCCGGTGCGGGTCGAGCTGCCGGCCGAGCTGCCGCTGATCTACGGCGACGGCGTGCTCCTCGAGCGGGTGCTCGCGAACCTGTTCGAGAACGCCGCCAAGTACACCGCGCCCGGCACGCCGATCACGCTGTCGGCCCGGCTCGAGGGCACGCAGATCGTGGTCGAGGTCGCCGACGACGGCCCCGGCCTGCCGGCCGGCGACCCCGAGGACCTGTTCCGCAAGTTCAGCCGCGGCGAGGCCGAGTCGACCACCCCCGGCGTCGGGCTCGGCCTGGCGATCTGCCGCGCGATCGTGCGCTCCCACGGCGGCGACATCGGAGCCTGGAGCCGGCCCGCCCCGGCGCACGGTGCGGTCTTTCGCTGGACGCTGCCGCACCGCGACGCGCCGGCGCTCGCGGCCGCGGTCGAGACGCTGCCGGCGCTCGCCACATGACCGGCCCGGGCGGCGCGCGGGTGCTGATCGTCGAGGACGACCCCGGCATCCGGCGCTTCGTGCGCCAGTCGCTCGAAGCCGACGGGCAGCAGGTCTTCGAGACCGACAGCCTGCAGCGCGGCCTGATCGAGGCCGGCACGCGCAAGCCCGACCTGATCGTGCTCGACCTCGGGCTGCCGGACGGCGACGGCATCGAGCTGATCCGCGACGTGCGCGGCTGGAGTTCGATGCCGATCATCGTGCTGTCCGCGCGCGTCGACGAGCGCGGCAAGATCGACGCCCTCGACGCCGGCGCCGACGACTACCTGGTCAAGCCGTTCTCGGTCGGCGAGCTGATGGCGCGGGTGCGGGTGGCGCTGCGCCGCCATGCCCGCAGCGGTATCGAGCAGGCGAGCCGACTCACGTTCGGCGAGTGCGAGATCGACCTGGCACGGCGCCAGGTGCTGCGGCGCGGCCAGCACGTGCACCTCACGCCGGTCGAGTACAAGCTGGCCGCGGCGCTGATCGGCCACGAGGGCCAGGTGCTGACGCACCGCCAGCTGCTGCGCGAGGTCTGGGGCCCGGCGAACGTCGAGCACAACCACTATCTGCGGATCTACATGGGGCACCTGCGCCGGAAGCTGGAGCTCGATCCGGCCCAGCCGGAGCATTTCCTGACCGAGACGGGCGTCGGCTACCGGTTCGTCGCGGGACGCGCGGAGGCGGCGTGATCGGACGCCGCTCGATGAAAGGCGATCACCCCGGCGCGGCACAATGCGCCGGTGCACGCCGCCGCTGCTTCCGATCACCTCCTGACCGACCTCGACCGGGTCCGCGCGCAGCTGCGGCGGCTCGGCGCCAAACCCTGCCATGAACACGGCATGCTGCGTCGCTGGGCCCACGCCCTCCCCCACGACAGCGGCAAGCGCCGGCCGGAGGACTACCTGCCGCGCACCGTTCGCGACGGCCTGCCCGACCTGGCCCGGTCGCTCGACGCGCTCGCCCGCCTTCGTTCGGCGCATCCCGGTGCCGACAACGCCGAGCGCCTGCTGATCGAACTCGCCGACGGCCAGACGATCGAGAGCGTGCTGCTGCCGCGCGGCGGCGTCTGCGTCTCGACCCAGGTCGGCTGCGCGGTCGGCTGCGTCTTCTGCATGACCGGGCGGGCCGGCCTGGTACGCCAGCTCGGCAGCGCCGAAATCGTCGCGCAGGTGGTGCTGGCACG
>CAZZWY010000684.1:0-2212 GCA_964657785.1 uncultured Acetobacteraceae bacterium | reverse complement strand
CCGCTCGCTCGCCGGCGGGTTGTGGAAAGCGACACGTATGGCCTTCGGGTCGAGCAGCGATCGTGTAATGATAGAGCTCTATCATTCAGCCACGCCCGTCGTCGGACCGGACTGTCCGAGGTCTTCGATGCCGGGAGAGCATAGGACACTTCTGATGGCACCCCGCAAGGCATCCCTCACGCCACCACTGACCCGCCGCGATTGCCTCGCCGGCCTGTCATCCCTCGCCGCGGCGACCGCCTGGCCGGTGTCGGCAGCGTCGGCACCCCCCGATGCCGGCAACGTTCGCCACGCCGGCGCGCCCGACTTCGTCGTCATTCCGACCAAGGTCTACCCGACGCCGGAGGCGCCGGACGGCCTCTTCCCGGTCAGGTATCGCAAGCTGTTGCCCGTCACCGCGCCCCGCGTGCGCTACCCCGGCTTCAAACCGGGCAGGTGGACCCTGAAGGCTGGCACGGTGCGCCGGGAAGGCGCTCGCCCGCTGCCGGTGGACATCATTTTCGAACGCGACGTCGCCATGAAGCTGCGCGACGGCACCACGATCTACACCGACGTCTTTCGGCCCGCCACCGAGGCGAGGGTGCCGGCGATCTTCAGCTGGAGCCCCTACGGCAAATCGATCGGCGGCCAATGGCTCGACGATCTGCCCGGGCGCTCCGGGGTCCCGCTGGAACGCGTGTCCGAACTGCAGCGATTCGAGGGCGCCGACCCCGCGTACTGGTGCGCCCACGGCTATGCGGTGGTGAACCCCGACCCGCGCGGCGCGCTGATGTCGGAGGGCAACGTCAACTACTGGGGCCGCCAGCTGGCCGAGGACGGCCACGACTTCATCGAGTGGGTCGCCGTGCAGGCGTGGTGCAGCGGCAAGGTGGTGATGTCGGGCAACTCCTGGCTGGCGGTGTCGCAGTGGTTCATCGCCGCCGAGCGGCCGCCGCACCTCGCCGCCATCGCGCCGTGGGAGGGTCTGATGGAGCAGGGCCCGGCGAGCGTGCCGGTGGGCATCGTCTTCGGCGAAATCATCATCCAGAGCCTGGCCGGACGAGGTTATGTCGAAGACCAGCCGCGCATGCTGCTCGAGCACCCGCTGATGAACGCGTTCTGGCAAGACCGCCGCGCCCGCGTCGAGCGCATCGAGGTTCCCGCCTACGTCGTCGCGAGCTACACCAACCGGGCGCACACGGTCGGCACCTTCGATGCCTGGCGCCACCTGGGCTCGCCGCAGAAATGGCTGCGCGTGCACAACACCCAGGAGTGGACCGACTACTACGACCCCGGCCACGTGGACGACCTGCGACGCTTCTTCGACCACTACGCCAAGGGCGTGCAGAACGGCTGGACGGCGACACCGGTGGTCCGGATGGCGGTATTGAACCCGGGCGGCATCGACGTCGTCGATCGGGCCGAAACGGCGTTCCCTCCCGCCAGGGCGACGCCGAAGAAACTCTTCCTGCACGCCGACCGACTGGCGCCCGCGCCTGCGGCGACCGAACGGACGGCGACCCATTCCGCCGAGGGCGGCAAGACGGTGTGGCACATGACGTTCACGCAGGACACCGAGATCAGCGGCTACCTGGTCCTGCGCCTGTGGCTGCAGGCGGACGGGTCCGACGACATGGACGTGGCCGTCAGCCTGCGCAAGCGCCCCGGGCTGACCACTCGGCTGCGGGAGATGCTGCCCGGGCCGCCCGATGGCAACGCGGCCAGCGGGCTGCTGCGGGTCTCGTGCCGCGCGCTGGATCCGCAGCGCTCGACGCCGTGGGCGCCGGTGCTCGCGATGCGACGCGAGCAGCGATTGCGGGCGGGCGAGATCGTTCCCGTCGACATTGCCCTCTCGCCGATGGCGATGCGCTACCGCCCGGGAGAGGCGCTGGAACTGACCGTCTCGGCCTTCCGCTACCCGCCGTTCATCCCCTTGACCTTCGGCGAGGCCGAAGTGCCTTATCCCGCCGACGGGCTGACCTTCGCCCCTGGCCACGCCGGCGCCCTTCGACAGCTCGCGGGGCCCAAGGAGGCCCGTGCCACCCGGCTCGGCACCACGCCGCCAGCGACGCACAACCAGGGCCGGCACATCGTCCACTTCGGCGGCAGGTACGACAGCCACCTGTTGGTGTGCGAGGTGCCGGCTACCGTGACTTGACCTGGCGCAGTTGCGTGGGCTGCGGTTCGTGCCGCAGCCGCTGAGGGCCGTCTGAGGGTCCGATTCGAAAACTGC
>CAZZWY010000683.1:0-2223 GCA_964657785.1 uncultured Acetobacteraceae bacterium | reverse complement strand
CGGTCATCGTGATCCCGCCCAACGTCATCCACACGACGCAGAGCACCTCGGCACCGACCCGCCTGATCGACGTCTTCGCGCCGCCGAGGGCCGATTTCTCGCTCAAGCCGGGCCTGGTCTGCAACGCGGACGAGTACCCGCTGCCGCCCGCGCTCGAGAACGCACCCGCCCCGGGCAACGTGGCATGACGTACCCCCGCCCCGTGGCTCCCGGCTTTCTCGAGTCGCTGCGCGCGCCGGGCGCGTGCCGCTTCGGCACCTGGGCGAAATTGCCGACGCTCGAGACGCTCGAGATGCTTGCGATGGCCGGCTTCGATTTCGTGGTCGTCGACATGGAGCACGCGCCCCACACCTTCGAGACGGCCTATCGCCTCATCGTCGCGGCGCAAGGCTTCGGCATGGCCGCCCTCGTCCGCTTGCCCGACTCGCAAGGGGGCGACGTGCAGCGCATCCTCGACAGCGGGGCCGACGGTGTGCTGGTGCCCCGCGTCCGCTCCGCCGCCGAGGCGCGCCGGGCCGTCGACGGCATGATCTTCAGTCCCGGCGGTTCGCGGGGTTTGGGCATCACGTCGCGCGCCGGCCGCTGGGGCCTGGACACCACCGCGGCGTATGTCGAGCGGGGCAACGCACACACGCTGCGCGCCCTGCAGCTCGAGGACCCCGAGGCCTTGCGCGACGTGGCCGAGATTCTCGACGTCGAGGGTGTCAACGCGGTCTTCATCGGGCTGGGCGATCTGGCGCTGGTCACGGGCAAACCGAGCCACCACCCCGACACCGAAGCCCTGGTCGACGGTGTGCTGAAGGCCGCCCGCGCGCACGGCGTACCCTGCGGCACGGCGGTCGGCGATGCAGCCGCAGCACACAAGGCCCGTGAGCGCGGCTTCTCGTTCGTGATGGTGAGCAACGACGCGACCTTGTTCGGCCGCGCCGCACGCGACCTGCTTCAAGGCCTCGAGCGCTGAACGACCGCAACGCCCACGAGCCGCCACGATGCAAACCGCCCTGCGCCGCGATGCGTGCCGCCAGACCCGCGTCCGCGCGTGCGCTCGGAGGTCGAGACGCGGCACGCCGATGCGCCTAGACGAAGGCCTGCGACCCCAGCAATCCCGACACCGCCGCAGCGCACGCCCGGACGTGTGCGACCAGCTGCGCGTTTGGCGGGTCGCCGATGGCCATGTGGGTGCCGATCACGGCAACGACGGCGACGAGATGCTCATTGGCGTCGAGCACCGGTGCGGCGATGGCGTTGACCCCGTGCTGCGATTCACCGCCGGCGAATTCCCACAGGTTCTCCCGGATCTGAGCGAGCCGGGGCCGGATGGCGGCGCGGTCGGTCATCGAATTCGAGGTGAACCCGGTCAATCGCTTGCCCAGGATGCGGGCCTGCTCCTCCGGGCTGGCGAAGGCGAGCATCACCCGCCCCATCGACGATCCGTGGGCCGTCACCCGAAGGCCCTTGCGCACCGTCACGGCGATCATGTTTTCACTGTCGACCGTGTGCGAAACGATCACCTCGTCGCCGGTGCGCTGACCGAGCATCACCGTCAGCCCCGTCGCATTGCGCAGCGTGGTCATGGCGGGGGTCGCGGTGCTGGCAATGTCGAACTGGGCCGCGGCCGCTTGGCCCAGGTCGAAGAGCACCCACCCCAGCCGGTACCGTTCATCGCTGCCCTGGATCAGGATGCCCGCATCGCGCAAGGTCAGCAGATGGCGATGGATGCGCGCCTTCGACTCGCCGACACGCCGGGCCAGGTCGCTCACGCCGATCGGCCCACCGGCCGCGGACATGGCGGTCAACAAGCGGATCGACATCGCCAGCGACTTGATCCGGCTGCCCTCCGCTTCGTCGCCGTCGGCCGCACGCCGCGCGCCCGGGGCGGTTTTCTTGGGAGCGGGAGTCACGGGCGGCTGAGCGGGCATGGTGGGTTTCGGTTCGAGCGCAGCCCCAAGGGAGGGAGACGACATGGACTTCTCTAGACGCGCCCTCCTGAAGACGGCCGGCGCAGTGGCCTGGCTGGGCGCAGGGCGGTCGTTCGCCGCAGAAAGCTATCCGACGCGGGCGGTGACGATGGTAGTGCCCTTTTCACCGGGGGGCGCCACCGACAGCACGGTCAGCAGGCCGAACATCTGGATGATGTAGCCAACGGTGGTGCCGTCGGCCTTGCCGATGCCACCGAGGTCAAGCTGCTGCGCCGCCGCGACGGAGGTAGCGGCGCCGATCAGT
>CAZZWY010000682.1:0-2226 GCA_964657785.1 uncultured Acetobacteraceae bacterium | reverse complement strand
CGTGTTCCATCTCGCCTCTGCGGTGTCGGGTGAATGCGAGGCCGATTTCGACCTCGGCCTGCGCTCCAACCTCGACAGCACGCGCGCCTTGCTCGATGCGCTGCGCCACACGAGCATTCGCGGCAGCGTGGCGCCGAGGCTGGTGTTCTCGAGCTCGATCGCGGTCTATGGCCCGGACCCGGCACTGCCGTGGTCGGGCCAGGTCACCGATGCCACGCTGCCGACGCCGCAGACGAGCTACGGCACCCACAAGCTCGTCTGCGAACAGCTGCTGGCCGACTACACCCGCAAGGGCTATGTCGACGGCCGCGCCGCGCGCCTGATGACGGTGACGGTGCGACCGGGTCGCCCGAACGGCGCGGCGAGTTCGTTCTTCAGCAGCATCATCCGCGAGCCGCTGGCCGGCCTGCCTGCGGTGCTGCCGGTCGACCCGGGCGTGTCGCACCCGGTGTCGTCGCCGCAGCGCACGGTGGACGGCCTGATCGCGGTGTTCGAGGCCAGCCGCGAGGCCTTCTGCGGCCGCACCGCGCTCAACCTGCCGGCGCTGAACGTCAAGGTGCAGCACATGCTCGACGCGCTGGAAGCGGTGGCCGGCGCGCGCGTGCGCGCGCTGGTGCGGCCGGAACCCGACGCGCAGATCGCGGGCATCGTCGCCAACTGGCCGAGCGCGGCGAGCTTCGGCCGGGCAGCCGCGCTCGGCCTGCAGCCCGAGACCCGCTTCGAGGACATCATCCGGCAGTACATCGCCGACTGCGCCGACGAAGCCGGCGGCATCGAGACAGCCGCCCCCCTGAAAGGCATGACCGCATGAACCAGATCGACTTGAAGGGCCGCGTCGCGGTCGTGACCGGCGGCGCCCAGGGCATCGGCTACGCCATCTGCGAACGCTTCCTGACGTCGGGCGCGGAAGTGGTCGTGTGGGACATCGACGGCGCCCAGACCGACGCCGCCTGCCAGGCGCTCGGCGCGTTCGGTCCGGCCCGCAGCCGGGTCGTCGAGCTGACCGACGACGCCGCCGTGGCTGCCGCCACGGCCGCCGAGCCGCGCATCGACATCCTCGTCAACAACGCCGGCATCACCGGCGGCAATGCGACCACCTGGGAGCTGGACCCGGTCGTCTGGCGGCGCGTGATCGAGGTCAATCTGATCGCGCCTTACCTGACCAGCCGCCACGTCGTGCAGCGCATGCTGGCGCAGGGCTACGGCCGCATCGTCAACATCGCCTCGGTGGCCGGCAAGGAAGGCAACCCGAATGCATCGCACTACAGCGCCAGCAAGGCCGGGCTGATCGCGCTGACGAAATCGCTCGCCAAGGAGGTCGCGACCAAAGGCGTGCTCGTCAATGCGATCGCGCCCGCAGTCGCCAAGACGGCGTTGTTCGCGCAGATGACTCCGGCGCACATCGACTACATGCTCGGCAAGATCCCGATGGGCCGGCTGCTCGAGGTTCAGGAGATCGCGGCCATGGCGGCCTGGCTCGCCAGCGAGGAGTGTTCGTTTTCGACCGGCGCCGTCTTCGACATCAGCGGCGGGCGGGCGACCTACTGAACCTCGGTGCAGTGCGGCCGCCGGCCGCCGACAGACGCAGTGCGGCCGGCAGACCAGCGCGGGTCGAACGCCGTTTCGGGCCGGCCCGGCGTCGCGGCGCCTACCCGTCGATCAAGGCCGGGTCCCAGGCATGGACGGTCTGCTGCTGCTCGCCCAGCTTGGCGATGCCCAGCCGCATCACGTCACCCGGTCTCAGGAACACCGGCGCCGGCTTCGCGCCCATGCCCACCCCGGGGGGCGTGCCCGTGGTGATCACGTCGCCGGGCTGCAGCGTCATGAAGCGGCTCAGGTAGCTGACGATCTCCGCCACACCGAAGATCATGGTCCGGGTGCTGCCGTTCTGCCACCGGTGACCATTCACGTCCAGCCAGAGCGCCAGGTCCTGCGGGTCGCCGACCTCGTCGGCGGTCACGAGCCACGGGCCGATCGGGCCGAAGGTATCGCAGCCCTTGCCCTTGTCCCACTGGCCGCCGCGCTCCAACTGGTATTCCCGTTCGGAGACATCGTTGACGACGCAGTAGCCGGCGACGTGCTGCAGTGCGCTGGCCTCGGGCACATAACGCGCCGTGCTGCCGATCACGACGCCGAGCTCCACTTCCCAGTCGGACTTGACCGACCCCTGCGGCAGCACCACCGGGTGGTTGGCGCCGACCGCCGAGTCGGGCGTCTTCATGAAAA
>CAZZWY010000681.1:0-2229 GCA_964657785.1 uncultured Acetobacteraceae bacterium | reverse complement strand
CACCGCGCTGCTGCTCGCCGCGGCGAGGCCCGCGGCGGTCGTGAGCCTGCCGTCGCAGGAGGAGACGATCGTGCTGGCGATCGACGTCTCCGGCAGCATGCGCGCCGCCGACGTGCTGCCCGACCGCATCACCGCGGCCAAGGAGGCGGCCAAGGCGTTCGTCGCCGAGTTGCCGCGCAGCGTGCGCGTCGCCGTCGTGCAGTTCGCCGGCACTGCCGCCGTGGTGCAGCCGCCCACGCTGAGCCGGGACGACGTGGTGGCGGCCCTGGAGCGCTTCCAGCTCCAGCGCGGCACCGCCACCGGCAGCGGCCTGCTGCTCTCGCTCGCGACGATTTTCCCAGAGGCCGGCATCGACCTCTCCGACATCACCGGCCAGCGCGACATGCCGCCCGGCCCGAACGACAAGCCGAAGCCCGAATTCACGCCGGTGCCGCCCGGCTCGTTCAGCTCGGCCGCGATCATCATGCTCACCGACGGCCAGCGCACGACCGGCCCGGACCCGATGGACGCGGCGAAGATGGCCGCCGACCGCGGCGTGCGCGTCTATACCGTCGGCGTCGGCACCAAGGACGGCGAGACGATCGGCTTCGAGGGCTGGTCGATGCGCGTCCGGCTCGACGAGGACACGCTGAAGAACATCGCGCAGATGACCCGGGCCGAGTACTTCTATGCCGGCACCGCCGGCGATCTGAAGAAGGTCTATCAGTCGCTTTCGACCCGGCTCATCGTCGAGAAGAAGGAAACCGAGGTGAGCGCGCTCCTCGCCGCGCTCGGCGCGGTGCTGGTGGTGCTGGCGGCGGGGTTGTCGGTGTGGTGGTTCGGCCGGGTGGCGTGACGGGGCCGGTGGGGCCGTTGGCGGCAGGCAGGGCGGAAAGTCTTCGGTAGGCGCCGACGTAGCGGCCCTCGACTCGAGCGTCGGGCTGAGCCCTGACGCGCCGGGGCCAGCGATTCGCAAGATGAGGCTCGAACCGCTGCCTCACGACGACTCGTCACGCCACTCGACGGAGCCGCGGCATCCGCTGGGCTTCTTCGTCCAAACCAGGCGTCACGATGATTCACCGATCCAGCCGAGGGATCCACGACGCCCGCCTGCATGAGGTGCTCCAGTACATCGACGAGCACATCGCCGAGGAGCTGGACCTGCACGCACTTGCCGCCGTGGCCGCCTTGTCGCCCCACCATTTCCATCGGCTCTTCGCTGCGTGGACCGGCGAGCGCCTCGGCGAATTCAGGCGCAGACGTCGGCTCGAGATCGCGGCGATGCGGCTCGCGGCCCAGCCCGCACTGAGCGTCATGGACGTCGCCCTCGGGGTGGGATTCGGCTCGTCGGAAGCGTTCGCTCGCGCCTTCAAAGCGCACTTCGGGCGCAGCCCGTCGGTGTGGCGGCAGGACGCCTCGGCGTCGACCAGGCACCGCAACGTCGATCAGGCGAATCGCAATCCAGGTCAGGCCCGCCGCCTCGACATCCAGCAGCATGACGGCTCTGCCCACTTCACGTCGGAGCCGCCCATGAACGTTCGCCTGGAATCGCTGCAACCGGTCACCATCGCCTATCTTCGCCACTGGGGCCCGTACGGCGCGCCCGTCAACCAGTTCTGGCAGGAAACGGTCTTCCCCTGGATGCGCGCCAATTCGCTGGTCGGGGCGCCTCGTTACGGCATCAGCCACGACGACCCGAGCATCACGGTGCCCGCCAGGTGCCGCTACGACGCCTGCGTCGAGGTCCCGGCAGACACCGTGCTGACCGGCCAGGCGATGCGCACCACCCTCCCCGGCGGCCGCTACGCCGTGACCGACTACGCGGGCGCCGCCGCTGACATCGGCGAGGCCTGGTCGGCACTGCTGCGCGAGTGGCTGCCCGCCAGCGGCCTGCAACTGGACGGGCGCCCCGCTTTCGAGTACTACCCGCGCGACGCTGCCTGCGACCCGCAGACCGGAGCGTTGACGTGCGAGATCTGCGTCCCGGTGGCGCCGCTGTGAAGTCCGGACCTCGGGCTCTTCTCTTCATCACCGATGCCGAACTCTTGTTCAGGCTGGCGCGGCGGCCGCAGGCCACAGACATCAAAACCGCCGTGCAGGCGTTTCCGCGCCACGTCGAGGGTTGCCCTGGGACAGCGCCGCCGCCGCAGCCGCCCACGGCGATCTGCACGCCATCCTAGAACGCAATGGCACGCCCCTGGGCAACCTCAGCACCGCATTGCCCGTGGCAGGTTCGCGCCGCACATAGAC
>CAZZWY010000680.1:0-2230 GCA_964657785.1 uncultured Acetobacteraceae bacterium | reverse complement strand
CTGCCGCCCGGGACCGACGCTTCGGCCTTGCTGCCCCGGGCGGTCGCGCTCGGCGTCGCCTTCGTTCCCGGCGCGCCCTTCTTCGCGGAGGCGCCGCGGGCGAACACGCTGCGGCTTTCGTTCGTGACCGTCGCCCCGGACGAGATCGAGCGCGGCGTGCGCTTGCTCGCGCAGGCACTCGAGCACGAGACCGCCGTCCGGCTGGACGGCGAGCCGACAGCATGACGCCTGCCGAGCCCCGCGTCCGGCCTTTTCTGCAGGTCGACGTCTTCACCGACCGGGCGCTCCTCGGCAACCCGCTCGCGGTCGTCGACGAGGCCGACGACCTCGATCCGGCGAGGATGCAGGCGATCGCCCGGTGGACGAACCTGAGCGAAACGGTGTTTTTGTCGCGGCCGACCGATCCCGCGGCCGACTACCGGGTCCGCATCTTCACGCCGGGCGGCGAGTTGCCCTTCGCCGGCCATCCGACGCTCGGCAGTTGCCATGCCTGGCTCGCGCGCGGCGGCGTGCCGCGCGATGCGGGCGAGATCGTCCAGGAGTGCGGCGTCGGCCTCGTCCGGATCCGGCGGCGAGCCGGCGGCCGCCTCGCCTTCGCCGCCCCGCCGCTGCGCATCGAGACGGTCGATCCGGCGCTGCTCGAAGCGGTTACCGCGGCGCTCGGTCTCGACGGCGGGCGGATCGTCGCCGCCGCGTGGCTCGACAACGGCCCCCGCTGGCTCGGCCTGCAGCTCGACGCTGCGGAGACAGTGCGCGGCCTGGCGCCCGACGAAGCGGCCCTGAAGCCGTGGGCCGGGGTCGCCGTCATCGGTCCCCAGGCGCCGGGCGGCGACACCGACTTCGAGGTCCGCTTTTTCGCGCCATCGCTCGGTGTGTCCGAAGACCCGGTGACCGGCAGCGCGAACGCGAGCCTCGCCGAATGGCTGATCGGCCGCGGCGCGGCGCCGTCGAGCTATGTCGCGGCCCAGGGCACGTGCATCGGACGCGCGGGCCGGGTCCACATCGAGCACGATGGCTCGTCGCTCTGGGTCGGTGGCGACAGCGTCGAGGTCGTACGCGGGACGGTGACCGTCTGATCGGTGAGGCGGTCGGCCGCGGCGCTCAGCCCCGCAGCCGCCACGCCCGCCCGAGCGCCTCGCGGGCCGGGATGTCCTCGGGGAAGTGTTCACGCGACCAGATCGCGTAGCGGCGCACGATGACCCAGGCGCTCGCCACGATCAGCGCGAGGAAGGTGGCACCGAGGACGATCAGGCTCCGGGTCGGCCTGGCGCGATGGTCGGGCGGGAGTGCGCGGTCGACCGCTTGAAGTTGAGGCCCCTCCTTCGCTTCGTCGAGCTTGGCGATCTCGAACTGGCGGATCATCGACTCGAGCAGCGTCTCCTGCAGCTTCAACTCCCGCCGGGCGCGCACGTACTCGACGCCGGCCGCCGGAAGCCGGCCGACGGGAAGGTCGACCGCACTGCCCGGAACGCCGCCCTGGTTCGATTCCATGCGGGAAAGCTCGCTCTGCAAGGCGCGCAGCTCCGTGTTGAGACGAATCACTTCCGGATTCTGCTCGGTCGCCGATCCGCGCAGCACCTTGAGCTGCACCTGTCGCTCGGCGATCAGCGAACGAACCTGCGCCGCACTGGCGATCAACGCCTCGGCCTGCTTGTCGAGGACGATCACGCCGGATTTCTCCTGCACTCGCTGCAAGTCCACTTCGGCGGTGATCAGGTGCTCCTTGGTCTCCTTCAGCTGGGCTTCGAAGAAGACGCGGCGCAGCTGCGCTTCGGAAACGGCAAGACGGCCCAGCAGCTTCGTCGCCTCGGTTTCGTGGGCATTGGCGAGGTCGGCCGCGAACTGCGCGTCCTTGTCGTCGACCTCGACGGTGATCAGGCCGTTCTTCTTGTCGGAGGTCACGCGAATGCGACTGGGCAACGCCTTTCGCAACTGTTCGAAGCTCTCGATCCCGTAGCGCTGACGAAGCCCGAAGCGCTGGTCGAGCGCGCGGGCGACGCTGTCGCTCTTGAGCAGCGCGACGAAGAGCTCGTCCGGCGTTTTTGCGCCCAGGCCCCCGGCCAGACCGCCGAGCGAACCCAGGGCGGCGAGCGCGGCGGCGGAGCCGCTTTGCTGCTGTGTGCCGGGCGGCATGAGCAAGGCGTGAGCGGTGTAGACGGGCGGCAGCAGCAAGCTCACGACGACCGCGATCAAGGCGGCGCCGATGGACACGAGCCCGATCAGGCGCTTG
>CAZZWY010000679.1:0-2233 GCA_964657785.1 uncultured Acetobacteraceae bacterium | reverse complement strand
CTTGTACTCGACCGCGACCATGCCGTCGAGCAGGCGCTGGTTGACGGTGCTGCGCGGCAGGTCGTAGAGGCGCAGCATCTCCTTCAGCGCATCGATGCCGCTGCCGGTGAGCGACAGGTGGTTGAGCGACAAATGGGAGATCAGGCGCCAGAGCAGTCCCTTGCCGATCTCGAACCGGTACGGCGGCGTGGGCTTTCTCAGGAGCCGGATCTCGCGCCACGCACCGCCGCCCTCGCTGAACAGATCGCCTCCCGGGTTGCCGATGCTCATCTGGGTCGGCAGGTCCCGGTTGGTGGCGCGGACGTCGATGGACAGGGTGTCGGTCTGCGGCAGGGCGGGATCGAAGTCGAGGTCGACGAGCCCGATTTCCGTTTCGTAGCCGGGGCTCTGCCCGTCGGCCGCCTGCCGGTGCGAGAACCAGTAACGGCCGGCGGCTTCGCCATCCTGCAGCAGGTCGTCGTGCTGCAGCGAGTAGAACGGCTTGAAGGTCTCGATCGTTTCGCCGGCGGCGGTCTGGTGCACCCGGTAGACCCGGTCGATCGCGAACACCTCGTGGCCGAACGCGCGGCGCCCGTCGGGCAGCACCGGGTGCAGGGTCGAGGCCTGGGTGATCCGGATCGGATCGGCCCGCGTGGCGAAGAGGTTCGTGACGGGCGTGCAGCCGGTCAGCAGGTTGGCAGCGCTGACGACCTCGAGAAGCCGAGCGTCGTCGCTCTCGGTGCGCAAGCCGCCGATCGACAAGTGCAGGCCCAGCGTGCGCCCGGGTGCCTGCCGCGCGGCCTCGGACAAGGGCAGGTCAATGAAATTGAACTTCTCGGGGAACGCGAAATACTCGGTCAGCAAGCGGTAGGCGGTGTGCGAACGCGCGTCGAAATCGACGAGCGCATCCGCATCGTCGAACCCGACCGCGCGCGGCAGCGATTTCGTGTCGACGCTCCACGCGCCGAGCGGCGCGCTTTGCACCATCGTCGCCAGCACCCGACTGACGAGCACTTCGCGCAGCGCGGTCACGAGCGACGTGTCGCCTTCGAGATAGACCCGCAGGTGGTCGACGTCGAGCGCGGCCCAGCTGGCCTGCGGCGACGTCAGCTCGAGCTGGATAGACAGTGTGGCGGTGGCTTGACGCGGCACGTCGGTGCCGGCCGGTGCGGTGGCCGTGCCGCGAAAAGTCGCCGAAGCGATGCGCACCGGCAGCAGCTGCGCGGCGCTGGTGGTGCGAAAGCGGCAGGTCACTCCGCGCACCGGACGGGTATTCAATGCGGTGCCGGCCGGAACGACCGTGCCGCGGCTCAGCTGCGCTGCGCCCGTGCCGACGTCGAAACAAGCGATCGAGGACGACGGCAACGGTCGCAGGTAGTGCGGATACAGCAGGTCGAGGAACGACTCGGCGAACATCGGAAAGTCGTCGTCGAGCCGCTTGTGGATGCGCGAACTCAGGAGCGCGAACGCCTGCACCATGCGTTCGACGTGCGGATCCTGAAGCACCTCGCCCGTCACCGCGAGCCGACCGGCCACGCGCGGGTAGCGCCGGCCGAATTCTTCGGCATGCGAGCGCAGGAACGCGAGCTCGCGCTCGTAATGGGGCAGCAGGTCTTGCATCGACCGCGACCTCAGCCGGGCTGGGCGACCGTCGCCGCCGACTCGGCGCGGGGTCGGCTGCGCGTCACCGCGTAGCGGTTGGAGCCGGGTTGAAGCACCGCGTCGAAAGCGACCGGCTCGGTGCTCGGCGTGAGCTTGAGCTTCGCCCGGATCGAGAAGCGCAGCCCCTCGCCCACCGCGGCAGCGTCCTGCACGGTGACCTCGACCTGGACGAGTCGTTGCTCATGGTCGGCGATCGAACGGCGGATCGATTCGGTGATGCGCAAGCGGTCACGGTCGCTCGCCACGCTCAGCGAACTGATGTCGACCAGCCCGAAGGTCAGCATCGAACGGGCGACATTGGCGAATCCCGCGAGCTGCGCCGGTTCGAAAGCCGGGCGCGAATTCAGCAGCGTCTCGATGTCGCGTGCGACCGACTCCTTGACCTGCTCGACGCTCATGCGCGGCGTCGTGCCGCGCCCCTGAAGGTCGCCATCGGTCGCGAGCAGCTTGTCGAGCAAGGAAGGAGCAAAGAGGTTCATGCGGGTGCCCTGCGACTCGCGCAGTCAAGAAAAGAGACCTGCAAGACGCCACTCTTGAGCGCTGATTGCCGGCGCGTGGAGCCGGCAACGCGGACGCGTCGAAGCGCCGACGC
>CAZZWY010000678.1:0-2237 GCA_964657785.1 uncultured Acetobacteraceae bacterium | reverse complement strand
GTCGATGACGAGCACGGCGGTCTTCTGCGGGTCGATGACTTCCATTCGGTACGGCATCTCGGGCTCCGGAGGGTTGCGAAGCGGTAATCTATCGTCTTGATGCGACGACATCGAGAACTTGTCTGCGGTAGGTCAGCGACGGCAGACAGGCGCCACCCCCCTCGCTGAGAAGAACGCGACGCAATTCGGACGACCCGTGTCTGCCGCCGAGGAGAAGTCTTGTTTTCGCACCTGTTCGTCGGCGTGACCGACTTCGAGCGCGCGTTTGCCTTCTACGACGCGCTGATGCGGGGTCTCGGCAATGAGCTCCGCTTCCACGAACCGGAGACACCCTGGGCCGGCTGGCACAGCGAGGGCCGGGCCCGCCCCCTCTTCGTGATCTGCAAGCCCTACGACGGAGAAGCACACCATCCGGGCAATGGTCAGATGGTGGCGTTTGCCGCATCGAGCCGCGAGATCGTGCGAACCGCCTATCGAATCGGGCTTCAGCACGGCGGTCGTTCCGAAGGCGAGCCAGGCCTGCGCCCGCACTACCACCCGAACTATTACGGTGCCTATCTGCGGGACCCGGAAGGCAACAAGCTTGCCATCGCCTGTCATGCGGCCGAGGGTTGACTCAGGAAAAAAGCCCCGTCAAGGCACGCCGTTTCGGCCGTGCAACAAGAAGGCGGGGCGCTGGCACAGCCGTTCGACATAGGCCTGCACATGGGGCAGCTGCGGGCGTTCCATCGGCGTCATGAGCCACCGATTCGCAGACAGTCCCAGCACCACATCCGCCAGCGTGAACGTCGCACCGGCCGCGTAGCTGCCGGTCCTGGCCAATTGCGCGTCGAGCATCTGCATGTGTCGATGCCAGTCAGCGACGCTGGCTGCGAGCGCCTGCTCGTCGGCGTGTGCCGGGCTCTTGCGGACCAGCGCCATGAAGGCGTAGCGCCACGCGGGATTCAACGCCGTCGCTTGCCAATCCATCCATTGCTCGACGCGTGCGCGACCCTGCGGATCCTCGGGCAGGAGATCGTGTCGACCCTGCCGGCTCGCCAGGTAACGACAGATGGTGTTGGACTCCCAGAGCACGAATGGCCCATCCTGGATCACCGGCACCATCGCATTCGGGTTCAGCGCCAGGAAGTCCGGAGCGTCGGTGCGCCGAAAGCCTGAGCCCCACTGTTCATTTTCGCAGACGAGGTCCATCTCGGCACAGAGCCACAGCACCTTGCGCACGTTGATGGACGACGACTTGCCGAGGACCTTGATCATGCTGTTCACCGTCGCGCCGAGCTGCGACACCTCGTTCAGGCCTGTGCACGTCACCGGCGTCGGCGAGCCCCCAAGCCGCGCGGCCAAGACATCGCACTAACGCACCGAATCCCGCCCCTCTCCATCCCGGCGCCGCTCCCGCCGCAGCTTCCACAGCTCCCACACCCCAAACCCGAGCACGACGCCGAGCACGCCCAGCATCTCGAGCGTGATGATGAGCCCGGAGCTCACCCGCGTGGTCGCGGCGCGACGACTCGGCGTTCCCGGGCATCGAGGCTGGCGAAGAGTTCCAGCGTCCAGCCGACGCGGTCGGCGACTTGGCGCAGCGGCGGCGCGCTCCGCAAGGTCGACAGCGCCGTGGCCTCGACGAGGAACCGGTTCGCCGGCAACGGCGGCACGCTCACCCCGTCCGCCGCCGGCAGGACGGCCGCCACCGCCCGCATCAGCAGCAGCGCCTTGCGCCAGCCGGGCACGTGGGCCCGCGCGCTGACCGAATCGCAGCCGCGGCGTGCAACCTCGTGGCCGATGCCGGCGTAGAGGAACCGCGCGGCGTTGATGCCCGGCCGGCAGGCAAGCGGCAGTTGCGCCACGCCGCGGTCGACGCGCCGGTAGAGGGCGTCCGCTTCGTCGAGCAGCCGCTGCACGACGGCAGCGAGCGCGGGGCTCGCGACCGGCTTCGCGAGCCAGGCATCGGGATCGAGGCCGGCCTCGAGCAACCAGTCGCGCGGCAGGTAGAGGCGCCCCATGCGCGCGTCTTCGCCGACGTCGCGGGCGATGTTGGAGAGCTGCATCGCGACGCCGAGGTCGCAGGCGCGCGCCAGGGCGTCGGCCGACCGCACGCCCATCAGCACCGCCATCATCGCGCCGACCGTGCCGGCGACGCGCGCGGCGTAGTCGTGCAGCGAGGCGAGGTCGTCGTAGCGACGGCCCTGCAGATCCCACTCGAAGCCTTCGAGCAGCGCGGCGAAGAGCGCTTCGGG
>CAZZWY010000677.1:0-2243 GCA_964657785.1 uncultured Acetobacteraceae bacterium | reverse complement strand
CGATGATCGCCAAGCTCATCGTTCACGGTCGGGACCGCGCCGAAGCGCTGGCGCGGCTCGACGCGGCGCTGGCCGCGACCCATATCGTCGGCGTCCACACCAACGTCGCGTTCCTGCGGCGGGTCGTCGCGAGCCCGTCGTTCGCGACGGCCGACCTCGACACCGCGCTGATCGAGCGCGAGCGGACGAGGCTCTTCGACGTCGCTTCATTGCCGCTGCCGCTCGCCACCGCCGGCTACGTCGCCGCGGCGCTCGCCGCGGACCGCCGCCTCGAGAGCGCCGACCCCTGGTCGCGCCGCGACGGCTGGCGGCTGCACGGCGCCGCGAGCCGCCGGTTCGCCGTGCGCAGTGGCGGCACGCCGCAGGTCGTGACCCTGGAGCGGGAAGACGGCGCGCAGGCACTCGTCGTCGCCGGCGAGCGCCTGGCGTTCGTCGCGACACCGCGCGGGAATGAGGCGAACGGGAGTGCGAGGAACGGGACTGCAGCGAACGACCGCTTCGACATCACCCTCGGGCCGAATCGCCAGACGCTCGCGGTCTACCGGGTCGGGGCGCGCTGCGCGGTGTTCGGCCCGGACGGGAGCGCGGTGCTCGACGAGCAGGATCCGGTCGCGGAGGCCGACCCGTCCGGGGCGGCGCCGTCCGGCGGCCTGGTGGCGCCGATGCCGGGCACGCTGATCGCGTTCCTCGCCCGGCCCGGCGACAGCGTGACCCGCGGTCAGCCGCTCGCCGTGATGGAGGCGATGAAGATGGAGCACACCGTCACCGCGCCGCGCGACGGTCGCGTCGCCGAATGGCTCTATGCCGTCGGCGATCAGGTGACGGAGGGCGGCGAGCTGCTCCGGCTGGCGCCGGTCTGAACGGCGCGCCCCGTCAGCGCGCGGCGCGCAGGCCGCGCCGCAGCCACCGGCCGGCACCGAACCAGCCCGCCGGTGTGCCGCCGGGGTGATCCGGCTCGGGCAGGTCGACACCCGGCCGGGTGACGCCGAAGCCGGAGGTGTCCCGGGCCCAGGGGGCGTCCTGCGGACCGGCGGCGGGCTTCGATCGTGCGTCCGCCCGGCTCAAGGCCTGGGCACGCTCGGCGGCCTCCGCGGCGAGCAGGTCGCTCAGCTCCCGGCCCAGCGCCGCGAGTTCAGGATGCTCGGAAGCCTGGCACACCCAGAGAGCCTCCCGCGCGGCCTGGCCGCCGCGCAGCAGCGTGCTGACGCCCACGTCTTCGCCGTAGTGCCGCAGCAGCGCGAAGTGGATGCGGGTGGCGATGCGAAGGCGAACGGTGGAGTCCAAGGCGAGTCCTCAGCTTCTCGGTGGGGGAAGCGGCCATCTTGGTAGCAGGCCCGGGACAGCCGACCCCATCGTTTCGGGGGGCGTTCGGCGCCGGACCTCGGCAAGCGATAATTATTCCATGCTTCCCCGCCACGTCACCCTCGTCGAAGTCGGCCCCCGCGACGGTTTGCAGAACGAAAAGCAGCCGGTGGCCGCCGCGGTCAAGGTCGAGCTCGTGCACCGGCTGCAATCGGCCGGCCTGCGCGAGATCGAGGTCACGAGCTTCGTCAGCCCGAAGTGGGTGCCGCAGATGGCCGACAACGCCGAGGTGATGGCGGGCGTGCAGCGCCGTGACGGCGTTCGCTACTCGGTGCTGACGCCGAATCTCAAGGGTCTCGAGGCGGCGCTCGCGAGCCGGCCGGACGAGATCGTCGTCTTCGGCGCGGCGAGCGAAGCCTTCAGCCAGCGCAACATCAACTGCAGCGTCGAGGAAAGCATCGAGCGCTTCCTCCCCGTCGTCGAGGCTGCGCATGCGAACGGCCTGAAGGTGCGCTGCGCGATCTCATGTGCGCTCGGCTGCCCCTACCAGGGCGAGGTGACGCCCGACGAGGTCGAGCGCGTCGTGCGGCTCATGAAGGCGATCGGCGTCGACCATTGCGGCATCGCCGACACGATCGGCATCGGCACGCCGCGGCGCACCCAGGCGGTGCTCGAGCGCGCCTGCCGCCACTTCCCGATCGACGAGGTGAGCGGTCACTTCCACGACACCTACGGCCAGGCGCTCGGCAACGTCTACGCGAGCCTCGAAGTCGGCGTGCACCGCTTCGACGCGAGCGTCGCCGGGCTCGGCGGCTGCCCCTATGCCGCGGGCGCCACCGGCAACGTCGGCACCGAGGACGTGCTCTTCCTGCTCGACGGGCTCGGCATCGAGACCGGCGTCGCCCTCGACGGCGTCATCGATGCGGCCGCCTACATCTGTG
>CAZZWY010000676.1:0-2243 GCA_964657785.1 uncultured Acetobacteraceae bacterium | reverse complement strand
ATCACCGCGGCCGCCGGCCGTGGGCGAGCGTCAACTTCATCACCGCGCACGACGGCTTCACCCTCGCCGACCTGGTGAGCTACAACGACAAGCACAACGACGCCAACGGCGAGAAGAACCGCGACGGCAGCTCCGACAACCGCTCCTGGAATTGCGGCGTCGAAGGGCCGACCGACGACGCGGAGGTGCTGCAGCTGCGCGCCCGCCAGCAACGCAATCTGCTCGCGACCCTGCTGTTGTCGCAAGGCACGCCGATGCTGCTGGCAGGCGACGAGTTCGGTCGTACCCAGCAAGGCAACAACAACGCCTACTGCCAGGACAACGAGATCTCGTGGGTCGACTGGGCCGGCATCGACGACGCCGGCCAGCAGCTCAACGACTTCGTGAAGCGGCTGATCGGCTTGCGTGCCGACTTCCCGGTGCTGCGCCGCAATCGCTTTTTCACCGGCGAATGGAACGACGAGCTCAAGGTCAAGGATGTTACCTGGCTCACGCCCGACGCCGTCGAGATGCAGGCCGAGCATTGGCACGACAGCCGCACGCTTTGCTTCGGCGCGCTGCTCGACGGCCGCGCGCAGTCGTCGGGAATCGTTCGGCCGGGCTCGGATGCGAGCGTGCTGCTCGTCTTCAACGCCTGGCACGACGGCGTCGAATTCACCTTCCCCGAGCGTCCCGGCAGCAGTGCCTGGGAACGCCTCTTCGACACGGCGGCTCCGGAGCAGCCCGCTCCGTCCCCCTTCGAGGTCGGTGCCAAGTACCTCGTCACCGGCCGCTCGATGTTGGCCTTCCTCGCCGTGTCGACCTGACCGGCGGCGGCTCGCAACACACCGACCACGACTCGAGGAGCCCTTCGATGACAAACCTTTCCTCGTCCGGCCAGGCGGCCGTGCAAGACATCGCCCAGCGGCACGGCTTCAGCGTCGAAGCGACCAAGGCAATGGTCGAGGCCGTCGCACGCGGCAACGGCAGCATGGCGCAATTTCGCCATTCCGAATTCGGCGGTGCGGGCCAGTGGATGCGCGGCGGGATGACGATGGTCGGCGACATGTTCAACCATTCCTTGAAGCACCGGGTCGATGCGCTTTGCCAGGATGTCTCCCGGCTCGTCGCCTCCGAACAGGTCTCGCTCGACCCTGCATCCACGTCGACATCCTTCGGCGATCACGGCAACTGGTGGCCCGCGGGCCTCGGCTCGCCGAACGCCAGCGGTTCGCAAAACGGGGCTCGCTACGCCTACTTCGCCGCGGCGCGCCGCCTCGCGATCCAGCAGGAGGGCCGCACGACGCTCTACGACACCCTGGATCACCGCATCGGCGGGGTCTCGCAGCAACAGTCGACGGGGAGCAGCCTCAGCTTTTCGAGCCAGCACGGGCCGGTCGAGGTCAGCGCACTGCCCGTGGTTTCCGGCGCGACCGAATCGGCCCGCCCCACTGCTGCGGCGACATCCGAAACGGTCCAGGGACACGGCGACATCTTTCTGGCGATCGAAAAGCTCGCCGCACTGAGGGAACGCGGCATCCTCGGCGAGGGCGAGTTCGAGGCGAAGAAAACCGAATTGCTCAGGCGGGTGTGAGGCAGCGGACCGGGGCGGCTTTCTGAAGGGGGCGCGTCGACGAGAAGCGCCAATGTCAGGCTCGACATCAGCGGCAAAGCGCTGCGGTTCCAGGTCGCCGCGCCGTTCTGATCCAGATCGCTATCCCGCCGAGCCGTCGTCGCGCTTCGCCTTCAGGTTCATCCGCGCCGCCCGGCCGCGTGCCTTCCAGACCGCCACCTGCTGCTGGCGTTCGAGCACACCCATTGTGTCGCGACGCGCCTCGCGCAGCAGCTTGTGGAAATTGCGCAGGCGGTCGGGCGGCACGCCTTCGCGCACCGCGCAGCCGGGCTCGTCCAGGTGGTTGCAGTCGCGGAACCGGCATTGCGACGCGAGCGCATCGATGTCGGCGAAGCTCGCGGCCAGCGTCGCCTCGTCGATGTCGGGCCTCAACGCGCGCAGCCCCGGCGTGTCGATCACGCAGGCGCCGCCGGGCAGGCGGTGCAGCGAGCGCGACGTGGTCGTGTGCTTGCCGCGGCTGTCGTGCTGGCGGACGGCGCCGGTGTCCTGCACCGCCTCGCCGAGCAGCGTATTGGTCAGCGTCGACTTGCCGGCGCCGGACGAGCCGAGCAGCACCAGCGTCTGGCCGGCCGCGACGTAGGGTGCGAGGCGCTGGGCGGTCTCCGGGTCGGTGCCGTCGACGATCAACAGG
>CAZZWY010000675.1:0-2245 GCA_964657785.1 uncultured Acetobacteraceae bacterium | reverse complement strand
CTGCGGCGCTTGAGCTTGAGGTCGGAATTGGCAGCCGATCGCGCTCTCTCCTGACGGGACCGCCGGCGACGGCTTGCTCGTGCCTCGAGTCGATGGGGCCCCGGCGTGCCAGGGCCGGGCGCCGGACCTCAGGCGACGGCCACGGGGATCCGCCCGATCGACGCGGCGATCTTCGCCTGCCACGCCTTCGGCCCGGTCTCGTGCACCGAGACGCCTTGCGAATCGACCGCGACCGTGACCGGCATGTCGCGCACCTCGAATTCGTAGATCGCCTCCATGCCGAGGTCGTGAAAGCCGACGACCTCGGCGCGCTCGATCGCCTTCGACACCAGGTAGGCCGCGCCACCGACGGCCATCAGGTAGGCGCTGGCGTGCCGGCGGATCGCTTCGATCGCCACCGGGCCGCGTTCGGCCTTGCCGATCATCGCGATCAGCCCGGTTTTCGCAAGCATCATCTCGGTGAACTTGTCCATGCGCGTCGCGGTCGTCGGGCCGGCCGGGCCGACCGCCTCGTCGCGCACCGGGTCGACCGGGCCGACGTAGTAGATGACGCGGTTGCTGAAGTCGACCGGCAGCGGCTCGTTGCGCGCGAGCATGTCCTGGATGCGCTTGTGGGCGGCGTCGCGGCCGGTCAGCATCTTGCCGTTGAGCAGCAGCGTCTCGCCCGGCTTCCAGGCGGCGACCTCCTCGCGCGTCAGGGTGTTGAGGTCGACCCGGCGCGACTTGTTGTAGTCGGGCGCCCACTTGACGTCGGGCCAGAGGTCGAGCGAGGGCGGCTCCAGGTAGGCGGGGCCGGAGCCGTCGAGCACGAAGTGGGCGTGGCGCGTCGCGGCGCAGTTCGGGATCATCGCGACCGGCTTGCTCGCCGCGTGCGTCGGCGCCATGCCGATCTTCACATCGAGCACCGTCGAGAGGCCGCCGAGGCCCTGTGCGCCGATGCCGAGGGCGTTGATCTTGTCGCAAAGCTCGATGCGGAGTTCCTCCACTTTGTCGCGGGGTCCTCTTTGCTTGAGCTCGTACATGTCGATGTCGTCCATCAGGCTTTGCTTGGCGAGCAGCATCGCGCGCTCGGCCGTGCCGCCGATGCCGATGCCGAGCATGCCCGGCGGGCACCAGCCGGCGCCCATCGTCGGCACCGTCTTCAGCACCCAGTCGACGAGCGAGTCGCTCGGGTTCATCATCACGAACTTGCTCTTGTTCTCCGAGCCGCCGCCCTTGGCCGCGACCGTGACGTGGACCGTCCGCCCCGGCACGACCGTCATGTGGACGACCGCCGGCGTGTTGTCGCCGGTGTTCTTCCGCTCGAAATGCGGGTCGGCGACGATGCTCGCGCGCAGCGGGTTGTCGGCATCGGCGTAGCCGCGCCGCACCCCTTCGTTGACGGCGTCCTCGAGGCTGCCGGCGAAGCCCTCGAAGCGCACGTCCATGCCGATCTTCAGGAAGACGTTGACGATGCCGGTGTCCTGGCAGATCGGCCGCTTGCCTTCGGCACACATCTTCGAATTGGTGAGGATCTGCGCGATCGCGTCCTTCGCCGCGGGGCTTTCTTCGGCCTCGTAGGCACGTGCCAGGTGGCGGATGTAGTCGGCGGGGTGGTAGTAGCTGATGTACTGCAACGCCGCAGCGACGCTCGCGACCAGATCGGACTGCGTGATCACGACAGAAGCAGGGACGACGGGGGCGGAAGCGTTCATTCGGACCTCGAGAGAGTAGGGCGGCGGCGCACCACTGGCCGCGACGGCACCGAGTCTACCGAGCCGCCACGGCTCGCGGCCGCGGTTCAGGTGCTCGCGGACGCGGCGTCCCAGGCGTCGAGCGCCTGCACCGCCGCTTCCCGGTCGCTCGCCGGCAGGAACGATGCGCCGGCGCCGTCCCGCATCAGCTGCACGATCTGCGCGACGCTCAGGCCCGGCCGGTCGTGGATCGCCGCGAGCTCGCCGCTCAGGGTCACGCCCGACATCAGGCGGTTGTCGGTCGAGCACGAGACGCTGAGTGCGGCCTCGAGCATCGCCTTGATCGGGTGCGCGGCGAGCGACGCGACCGCGCCGGTGTGGACGTTGCTCGTCGGGCAGACCTCGAAGTGCAGGCCGAGGGCACGGGCGGCGTCGACCCAGGCGCCGGTCTGCGCCGGGGTCGCACCCAGCATCACGTGCACGCCGTGGCCGATGCGGGTCGCGCCGAGCGCGGCGGCTTCGAGCACGCGGGCGCCGCTGTCGGCTTCGCCGGCGTGGCAGGTGAGGCCGAG
>CAZZWY010000674.1:380-2247 GCA_964657785.1 uncultured Acetobacteraceae bacterium | reverse complement strand
AGATCCTCGCCGACGCCTTCGACACGCCGCTCCGAATCCCGCCCGACGCCGAATTCCTGCCCTGTCTCGGCGCCGCGGCGCTGGCCGCGGCGACACTCGGCTGGTGCGCGTCGCCGCAGGCCTTCCTCCAGCTCCCGGAAGCGGGCCCGGCCCGCTGCTGGCGCCCCGACCCTTGCGGCGTCGCGCTGCTGCGCCGCAAATCGATCGCGCTGCGTGCGCTGCTGGCCGCGGTGGCCAGCCTGCCGCGCAACGCCGAATGACCACCTGCCCGCCCTGACTTCGAGAACCCCCCATGACCCGTTCCACCCTCCTGCTGTCGCGCCGTCTCGTCACGGCTGCCACCGCCGCGCTCGCGCTCGCCGCCTCGGGCCTCGCCGGCGCGCAGACCCGGACCGTCACGCTCATCACCCCGTACCAGCAGTCGGTCACCACCAACGAGATGCTGACGACGCTGGCCGAGCTCGCCGGCAAGAAGGGCTGGAAGGCCAATGCCATCGACACCAAGGGCGATTTCGGCCAGATGGCGAGCCGCATGGAAGACGCCATTGCCGCCAAGACCGACGCGATCGTCATCGTCAGCGCCGATCCGAACCTGGTGAAGACGCAGATCGCTGCCGCCGCGGCCCGGGGCATCCCGGTCTTCGGCTGCGATTCGGGCTTCATCCCGGGCATGGTGATGAACGCGACCAGCGACAACGCCGCGATGGCCGGCACGATCACGCAATACCTGCTGAAGACGATCGGCGAGAAGGGCACGCTCGTCGTCTTCACCCACCGGCCGCACCCCGGCGTGCTGAAGCGCTCGCAGGCACTCGACGCGTTGCTGAAGAAGTCGCCCGACGTCAAGGTGCTGAGCGAGCAGCACGTCCAGGTGCCCGGCCCGATCGAGAACGCGCGCCAGCAGATGGAGAGCATCCTGCTCGCCCATCCGAAGAAGGGCTCGATCACCGCCGTCTGGGCCGCCTGGGACGAACCCGCGGTCGGCGCCACGCAGGCGATCCAGGCGGCAGGGCGCGACGAGATCGTCGTCACCGGCATCGACGGCACGAGCCAGGCCGTCGACCTGATCAAGAAGGGCTCGCCGCTGATCGCCACGATGAAGCAGAACTTCCGCGGCATGGCCGAACTGGTGGTGGCGCAGATCGATGCCCGCTTCGCCGGCCAGAAGCCGGGATCGACGGAGATGTACGCGCCGGCCACGCTGGTGGCGAAGTGAGGAACGGCTCGCCGCGCGCTCCCGGAGACGAGCGCCCGCGCGGCGCGCGCTGACGAACCCCAACCACCGAAGAAGCGCGCACCGCATGCCCCACACCGCCGACACCGGCCCACCGGCCGACGACCTCTACCCGCAGCTGCACGCCGGCTTTCGCTGGAACGTGCCGGCCGATTTCAACCTCTCGGCGGTTTGCTGCGCGCGCTGGGCGAGCAGCACGCCGGCGGCGGTCGCCATCGTCTACGAGCGGGAGGACGGCACGGTGGTGCGTCACACCTATGCCGAGCTGCAGCGCGCGGCCAACCGCCTGAGCCATGTGCTGCAGGGCCTCGGCATCGGCCGCGGAGATCGGGTCGCGATCGTGATGCCGCAGCGCTTCGAGACCGCGGCGGCGCACATCGCGATCGCCCAGCTCGGCGCGATCGGCATGCCGCTGTCGATGTTGTTCGGCCCCGACGCGCTCGAATACCGCCTCAACGACAGCGAGGCCGCCGTCGCGATCGTCGACGAGAGCAGCATCGCCCACCTGCGCGCCGCCCGGCCCGCCTGCGCGGCGCTGCGAACGGTGCTCGCGGTCGGCGGCGCGATGGGGCAGGGCGATCTCGACTGGGAGGACGCGCTCGGCCGCGCCCCGTCCGCCTTCGCCGCGGTCGG
>CAZZWY010000674.1:0-370 GCA_964657785.1 uncultured Acetobacteraceae bacterium | reverse complement strand
CACGCGTGCCGACGACGGCGCGGTGCTGATCTACACCAGCGGCACCACCGGGCCGCCCAAGGGCGCGCTGATTCCGCATCGCGCGCTGATCGGCAACCTCAGCGGGTTCGTCGCCAGCCAGAACTGGTTTCCGCGGCTCGCCGGCGCGGACCATGGTGGTGACCTGCCCGACGGGCCGGTGTTCTGGTCGCCGGCCGACTGGGCCTGGACCGGCGGGCTGATGGACGCGCTGCTGCCGACACTCTACTTCGGGCGGCCCATCGTCGCGTTCCAGGGTCGCTTCTCGCCGGAGGCCGCGTTCGGCCTGATGGAGCGCCACCGCGTCACCCACGCCTTCCTGTTTCCGACGGCGCTCAAGGCGATGATGAAG
>CAZZWY010000673.1:0-2251 GCA_964657785.1 uncultured Acetobacteraceae bacterium | reverse complement strand
GCGACTCCGGACGCCACACGCCCATCCCGAAGGAGGCCACGATGCCATCGCCGAAGAAGATGTCCAGCACCCCCGCACCCGTCGAGGTGCCGACCGTCCAGTACCTCACCTTCCTGCTCGGCCGCGAAGTGTTCGCGATGGACATCCGCACCGTGCGCGAGATCATCCAGTACGGCCCGATGACCGCCGTTCCGCTGATGCCCGATTTCGTGCGCGGCGTGATCAACCTGCGTGGCGCGGTGGTGCCGGTGATCGACCTGCAGGCCCGCTTCGGACGGACCCCGGCCGTGCCCGGCAAGAAGACCTGCATCGTCATCTTCGATTCGGTGCGCGAGGGCGAGCGCGTCGAGCTCGGTCTCCTCGTCGACGCGGTCAGCGAAGTGATCGAGATCGCTGCCGAGCAGATCGAGCCGCCGCCCCAGTTCGGCGCCTCGGTGCGGCGCGATTTCATCCAGGGCATGGGCAAGATCGACGACCGCTTCGTGATCCTGCTGGCCCCCGACAAGGCCTTCGACGTCGACGACATGGCGGCGCTCTGCGAATCGGCTCAGGAAGCCGCGGCGTGACGACGAACGAAGCCAACCCAGCGGAGCCTTCATGAGCCCATTGCGAGACGACACCTTCCACCAGATCACCGACCTGATGTACAGCGCGATCGGCCTCTCGTTCGCCGACAGCAAGAAGCCGCTGGTGTCGTCGCGGCTCGCGCCGCGCATCCAGCGCCTGGGCATCGGCGGCTTCGACGACTATCTCGCGCTCATCGCCGGTCCCGACGACGGCGGCGAGTTCCAGGTCGCGGTCGACCTGCTGACGACCAACGAGACCTACTTCTTCCGCGAGCCGGCGCACTACAAGCTGATCGAGGACGAGCTTGTGCGCACCCGGCCGCGGTCGGTCTCGGTCTGGAGCGCTGCCTCGTCGTTCGGCGACGAAGCCTTCAGCACCGCGATGCTGCTCGCCGACCTGCAGCAGCAGGGCCACATCGGCAGCCAGTGGTCGATCCTCGGCACCGACATCAGCGACCGGGTGCTGCGCAGCGCGACCAGCGGCGTCTACCCGAAGGAGCGCCTGCGCGACGTGAGCCCCGACCGGCTGCGGCGCCACTGCCTGCAGGGCGAGGGCGAGTCCGAAGGCCTGGTGCAGATCCGCCCGAAGCTGCGCGAGCACGTCAAGTTCGGCCAGCTCAACCTGTGCCAGCCGATCGAGGGGATCGGGCCCTTCGACATCGTCTTCCTGCGCAACGTGCTGATCTATTTCGACGCCGAGACCAAGCGCGAGGTGGTGGACCGCGTCGTTGCCTGCCTGCGTCCCGGCGGCCTCTTCTTCGCCGGCACTGCCGAAGGCCGGATGACCTGCAGCAGCCCGCTCGAGACGATCGCCCCCGGCGCGTTCCGCAAGCCGGCCGGCTGAGATGACGCGGTCCCCGACGCGCCCCGCGTCATTGGACGAGGGCAGCGAGACCGTTCACGTGCTGCACCCCGGGGACGTGAAGCTCGGCCGGCGCGGCGACCGGCTCGAGACGCTGCTCGGCTCCTGCGTCGCGATCATCCTGACCGATCCGCGCCGGACGGTCGGGGCGATGTGCCATTTCGTCCATTCCTGCGCGCCGCGGGCCGAGACGACCCGCCGGACGGCCCATGCCGACCCGGCGCTCGACGAAATGTTCTCCCTCCTGCACAAGAGCGGCATCAACCCGCTGATGTGCGAGGCGTACCTCTACGGCGGCGCCAACATGTTCCCGCAGCTCTTTCGCCACATGCACGTGGGCGCCTGCAACACCCGCTGGGCCGAGGCCGCGCTCGCCGAGCAGGACATTCCGATCGTCGCCCACGACGTCGGCGGCACGGCCTATCGGCGCCTGAGCTGGCGCGTCGGCACCCAGGCACCGCAGGTCATCGGCTGCGAGCCGGAGAAGGTCAACAAATGACGATCAGGGTCTATGTGGTGGACGACTCCGCCGTGGTGCGGCAGACGCTGATGCACCTGCTCCAGGGCAACGCCGAGATCGAGCTGATCGGCAGTGCGCCGAACCCGCTGATCGCCTGGCCGGCGATCCAGCGCAACCGCCCCGACGTGCTGCTGCTCGACATCGAGATGCCGGGCATGGACGGCATGACCTTCCTGCGCCAGATCATGGAGACCTCGCCGATCCCGACGGTGATCTGCTCGACGCTCACCGGCGACGGCAGCCGGGTCGCGGTCGAGGCGCTCGCCGCCGGCGCGGTCGCGGTGATCGGCAAGCCGAAGCTCG
>CAZZWY010000672.1:0-2254 GCA_964657785.1 uncultured Acetobacteraceae bacterium | reverse complement strand
ATCGGCCGACGCGCTTCTCGGGAGTCCTGCCTTGCCTTCGTCGTCGACCTCGCCGCCGCTTTCGACCACCGCGCTTCGGCTCGGCTATCTGGCGCTGATCCCGTTCGTGCTCGGGGCGGCGCTGGTCTGGGTCGTGCGTGCTCCGGTGCACCCGTACGCGGCGGCGGCGCTCTCGGGGTATGCGGCGGTCGTCGTCGCCTTCCTCGGCGGCGTGCACTGGGGCTTCGGCTTCGGTGAACGCCTGCCCGAGCCCCGGCTCTTCGTCTGGGGCATCGTGCCGGCGCTGGTGGCCTGGGTGGCGGTCGTGATGCAGCCGTATGCCGGGCTGGTGCTGCACGGCGTGATGCTGATCGCCTGCTACCTGGTCGACCGCCGCGTCTATCCGTTGCACGGCGCCGCGGCGTGGCTCACGATGCGTTTTCGGTTGAGTGCCCTCTCGAGCATCTCCTGCTTCGTCGGCGCGGCCGGAAGTTGATGCCTTTGAACGAAACCGCGACGCCCGCCCCATGATCAACTTTGTCATCGAAGTCGCCGACCGGCAGGCGCATCTCTTTCGCGTCACGCTCACCGTGCCCCGGCCCGCGGCGGCGCAGCGCCTGGCGCTGCCGGTCTGGATTCCCGGCAGCTACCTGGTGCGCGAGTTCGCGCGGCACCTCTCGGCCGTCACGGCCACGCAGGACGGCCGTGAGGTGCCGCTCGAGCAGCTCGACAAGGCGACCTGGCTCGCGCACTGCACCGGGCCGGGCGCGCTGAGCGTGAGTGCCGTCGTCTACGCCTTCGACACCTCCGTGCGCGCCGCCTTTCTCGACGCGAACCGCGGTTTCTTCAACGGCACCAGCGTGTTCCTGCGGGTCGACGGGCGCGAAGACGAGCCGCAGCAGGTCGAGCTCCGCGGGCTGCCCGACGGCTGGCAGGTCGCGACCGCGCTCGCGCCGGTGGACGTAGACCGTGACGGGCTGGGCCGCTACCAGGCGGCGAACTACGACGAACTCGTCGACCACCCGGTCGAGCTCGGACGCTTCTGGCGCGGCCGCTTCAACGCCGCCGGGGTGCCGCACGAGTACGTCGTCGCCGGGGCGCTGCCGGATTTCGACGGCGAGCGGCTGATCGCCGACGCGCGCCGGATCTGCGAAGCCCAGATCGCGTTCTGGCACGCGGGCGCCGCGCCGCCGATCGAACGCTATCTCTTCCTCCACAACCTCATCGAGGACGGGCACGGCGGCCTCGAGCACCGCGCCAGCACGGCGCTCATCTCGCCGCGCCGCGACATGCCGCAGCTCGGCAGCGACCGGGCCGCCAAGGCGGAGCTGGCCGACGGCTACGTCAACCTGCTCGGGCTCGTCAGCCACGAGTATTTCCACACCTGGAACGTCAAGCGCCTGCGCCCGGCCGAGTTCGCCCGCTACGACTACACGCAGGAGAACTACACCGGCCTGCTGTGGTTCTTCGAGGGCTTCACCTCCTACTACGACGATCTGTTCCTGCTGCGCACCGGCCTGATCGACGCCCCCCGCTATCTGCGCCTGCTCGGGCGCACGGTCAGCGGCGTGCTGGCGGCGCCGGGCCGCCTCGTGCAGAGCGTCGCCGCCTCGAGCTTCGACACCTGGGTCAAGTACTACCGGGCGGACGAGAACACGCCGAATTCGACGATCAGCTACTACACGAAGGGCTCGCTCGTCGCCCTCGCGCTCGACCTGCGCCTGCGCGCCGAAGGCCGCGGCACGCTCGACGACGTGATGCGCGCGCTCTGGGCCGACAGCTGCGGCGGGCCGATCGACGAGGCCGACATCGCCGCGGCGCTCGAACGCGTCGGCGGCCGGTCGTACCGCGCCGAGCTCGATGCCTGGGTCCACGGCACCGAGGACTTGCCGTTGCGGGCGCTCCTCGGTGCGGTCGGCATCGACTGGACGGCCGAGGCCCCGACCCTCGCGCAGCGCCTGGCGGTGCGCGTCAGCGAGAGTGCGCTCACCGGCGTGAAGGTCTCGAACGTGCTGCGCGGCGGGGCCGCCGAGGCGGCAGGACTTTCCCCGGGCGACGAACTGCTCGCGGTCAACGGCTGGCGGGTGCGACGCCTCGAGGACGCGTCGCGCGTGCTCGTCCCCGGCCTGCCGGCGCCGCTGCTCGTGGCGCGCGACCAGCGGGTGCTGAGCCTGTCGGTGACCGTGCCGGCCAGCGGCGCGGGGACGGTGTCGCTCGCCCTCGCGGCGTCGCCCGACGCGACGCAGCAGGCGCTGCAGAAAGCGGGCGTGCAACT
>CAZZWY010000671.1:0-2258 GCA_964657785.1 uncultured Acetobacteraceae bacterium | reverse complement strand
GGCCCCGGGGCCGCCGCGGGTCATCGTGAAGACCATGTCGAAGAGCTTCAGGATGTCGGCCGAGCGCAGGATCAGCACCGCCGTCAGGCCGGGCAGCAGGTAGGGCAGCTGCACATGGCGCAGCAGCGAGAGGTGCGACGAGGTCTCGAGCCGAGCCGCTTCCTCCACCTCGTTCGGCACCATCGAGAGGCCCGCCAGGAAGATCAGGGCACAGAACGGCGTCCACTGCCAGATGTCCATGATCGCGATCGCCGCGAAGGCACCGCTCTGGCTGCCGAGCCAGTCCAGGCCTGGCAAGCCGAGCCAGGAGGCGAACTGATTGGCGACGCCGAAATCGCGGTTGAAGATCAGCCGGCCGATCAGGCCGACCACCGCGTACGTCGTCGCCAGCGGCACGACGAGCGAGACCCGCACGAGCGTGCGCATCAGACCCCAGCCGGGCCGGTGCAGCATCAGCGCGATCAGCATGCCGAGGGCGAGCTCGACCGGCATCACCGTCAGATAGAAGGCGCCCGTGCGGCCGAGGGTTTGCCAGAAGGTGCTGTCGGTCAGCACCGCCTGGTAGTTGTCAAGGCCGACGAACGGGAAGCCGTCGCGCACGCGCGTCAGGTTGTAGCGGCGCAGCGAGGTGAACAGCGCGAAGAGCGTCGGGTAGATGCCGATCGCGAACAGCACCAGCACCGAGGGCGCCAGGAACCAGAGCGGCGTGAAGCGGCCGTGCGCGAGGCGTGACGGGCGGCGCAGCGGCAAGGAGTCGGTCAGGGTGGCGTTCATGGCTGATGGATTGACTCGCTCCCCCGCCGGGGGAGGGTTCGGGTGGGGGCCACAAAGCGCCAATGTGGTCGCTCGAGGCCCCCTCTCCGGCCCTCCCGAGGCGGGGGAGGGAGTGAAAACCGGGGGATCAGGTCCAGGCTCACTGCAGCTTTTTCTTCTTCCCGTCGTAGTAGCCTTCCTTCTTCAGGACGTCTTCCATGCGGGTGCCGATCTCCTGCGTGCCCTGCGCGACGCTGACCTCGCCCAGCATCATCTTGCTGCCGAACTCGCCGACCGTCTCGGTGATCGAAGACCAGGCCGGGAAGCGCGGGCGGAATTCGGGCACGCCGGCCTGCCACGACTCGACCATCGGCGCCACGTACTTGAACTTGGCCTGGATGGCCGGGTCCTTGTAGACGTCCATGCGGCCGGAGACGCCGCCTGCCTCGACGTAGGCGTGGGCGATGGCGTCCGAGGTCGCCCACTGCGCGAAGATCCAAGACGCCTTCTGCTGCGCAGGCGTCGCCTGGGTCGCGACCGCGAGCGAGAAGCCGCCGAGGGCGGGCAGCCGGCCGGCCGGTCCTTTCGGCTCGGGCGCGACCGCCAGGCAGTCGCCGATCTTCGAGGTCTTCGGGTCGGTCAGCGTGCCGTAGAAGGCCGACCACTCGGTGATCATCGCGACCTGCCCCTGCGCCAGCGCGTTGACCGCCTCGGCATGGTCGTAGCTGACGATGCCGGGCGGCATGTACTTCATCAGGTTCTGCCGGAACTGCAGGCCGGCCTGGCTTTCCTTCGAGCCGAGGTTGGACTTGAAGTCCTTCGTCAGCAGCGAGCCGCCGAAGGGCCAGAGGAAGCGCATGAAGCTGTCGGCCGACTGGGTCTCGCCGCGCAGCGACTGCAGCGCGAAGGCGTACTGCTTCTTCTCGGGGTGGTTGAGCTTGGGCGCGTAGACGTTCATCAGCTCGTCCCAGGTGGCCGGCGGCTTGCTGAACCCGGCGTCCTTCAGCATGCACTGGTTGTAGAACATCAGGCCGGAGTAGTTGTCGAACGGCAGGCCGTAGACCTTGTTGTCCCACGAGCCGAAGGCGTTCAGCAGCAGCGGGAAGAAGCCCTTCAGGTTCAGGTTCGGGTCGGTGATCGTCGCATCCTTGGTGAAGGTGTCGACCGGCGCGATCCAGCCGCTCTCGGCGAATTCGCCGATCCAGACCAGGTCGACCAGCGCCATCGTCAGGTCGCCCTTCGAGGTGAAATTGAGCACCTGCTTCTCGCGGGCGTTCTCGTACGGCACGATCTCGTAGGCGACCTTGATGCCGGTCTGCTTCTCGAACTGCGGCAGCAGCTTGATGATGGCGCGGTAGCCCGGCCGGTCGAGGAAGAGCACCTTGACCTGCGTGCCCTTGAGCGGTGCGGCCGCCTTGTCGATGGCCCACGGCGTCTGCGCCTGGGCGGGAATCGCTGCGGCGGCAGCGAGGGCGACGACGGCGGCGCCGACGGCATGGTGGAAG
>CAZZWY010000670.1:0-2260 GCA_964657785.1 uncultured Acetobacteraceae bacterium | reverse complement strand
TGATGGAAGAGCTGAAGAAGATCCGTCGCGTCATCGCCAAGGCGCAGGCGGGAGCGCCGCACGAGGTGCTGCTGGTGGTGGACGGCAACACCGGCCAGAACGCGCTGAGCCAGGTCCAGCTCTTCGACGCGGCGCTCGATCTCACGGGCGTCATCATCACGAAACTCGACGGCACGGCCAAGGGCGGCGTGCTTGCGGCGATAGCGCTCTGGTCGCGGGATCGTCAGGATCGCGGCGGGGAACTCTTGCCGGTCTATTTCGTCGGCGTCGGCGAAAAGCTCGAGGACCTGCAGACCTTCGATGCCGACGAGTTCGCCCAGGCCCTGCTGAGCTGAAGGGGGCGAGTGGAATGCGCCCCCGGACGGGCGTTCAACGCAAGCCGCCGAGGCCGCCCATGCCTTTCATGCCGCCCATGCGCTTCATCATCTTCATCATCCCGCCGCCCTTCATTTTTTTCATCATGTCGCGCATCTGCTCGTACTGATTGAGGAGCCGGTTGACATCCTGCACCTGCACGCCGGCACCGGCGGCGATGCGGCGCTTGCGGGTGGCCTTCAGCAGGTCGGGCTTGCGGCGTTCCTGCGGCGTCATCGAGCAGATGATGCCTTCCATGCGGCGGACTTCGCGTTCGGCCCGGTCCATGTCGGCCTGCCCCATCGCCCCGGCCTTGGCCGTCAGCTGCGACGGCAGCTTCTCCATCAGCCCCGAGAGGCCGCCCATCTTCTTCATCTGCGACAGCTGCGAGAGGAAGTCGTTCAAGTCGAAGCTCTCGCCCGACTTGACCTTGTCGACGAGTTTCTGCGCCGACGCCATGTCGACGCCCTTCTGCACTTCTTCGACGAGCCCGACGATGTCGCCCATGCCGAGCACCCGGCCGGCGTGGCGCTGGGCGTCGAAGACCTCGAGCCCGTCGATCTTCTCGCTGACGCCGGCGAACTTGATCGGGGCGCCGGTGATCTGCCGCACCGAGAGCGCCGCGCCGCCGCGCGAATCGCCGTCCATCTTGGTCAGCACGATGCCGGTCAGCGGCAGCGCTTCCTTGAAGGCCTTGGCGGTGTTGATCGCGTCCTGGCCCTGCATCGCGTCGACGACGAAGAGCGTCTCGATCGGCTTCAACGCCGCGTGCAGTTCGGTGATCTCGCGCATCAGCGCTTCGTCGATCGCGAGTCGGCCGGCGGTGTCGACGAGGAGCACGTCGAAGTAGTGGCGCCGCGCATGGTCGAGCGCGGCCAGCGCGATCGCGAGCGGCTTGTCGGCGGCCGAAGAGGGGAACCATTCGGCACCCGCCTGCTTCGTCACCACCTTCAACTGCTCGATCGCGGCCGGCCGGTAGACGTCGGCGGAGACGGTGAGCACCTTCTTCTTGCGCCGCTCGATCAGGTGCTTGGCGAGCTTGGCGGTCGTCGTCGTCTTGCCGGCGCCCTGCAGGCCGGCCATCAGGATCACCGCCGGCGGCTGTGTCGTGAGGTTGATGTCGGCGACGCCTTCGCCCATCGTGGCGGCGAGCTCGCGGTTGACGATGCCGACGAGGGCCTGCCCCGGCGAGAGCGAACCGACGACCTCGGCGCCGAGCGCCTTTTCCTTCACCCGGGCGATGAAGTCGCGCACGACCGGCAAGGCGACGTCGGCCTCGAGCAGCGCCATGCGCACCTCGCGCAGCATGTCCTGCACGTTGTCTTCGGTGATGCGGGCCTGGCCACGCATCGTCTTGACGAGCCGGGTCAGCCGGTCGGTGAGGGTGGAGGCCATGAAAGAGTCGAGCGGCGCGCCGGGGCGGACCGCGAAAGTACACTGTGAAAATGATTCTATCGTTGGCCTCGCGGGCCGCCTTCGCCCCCTCCGACGCCTGGATGCTGGGCGCGCCGAGCGCGCTCGCCGCGCTCGGCTACCTGGCGGCGGTCGCGTTGAGCGATCGGTTTGCCGAGGGTCGGCGCTGGGCGCTGGTCGGCGCGTGGCTCGCGCATGCGGTCGCCATCGTGATCGACATCGCCGGCATCGGCAGCGCCTCGGAGGTTGCCCGGTTCGGCTTCGCGCCGGCGCTCTCGCTGACGATCTGGATGGTGGTCGGCGTCTATGTCGTCGAGAGCAGCTTCGTGCCGCTGCCCGGGCCGCGCCGGGTGCTCGCGTCGCTCGGCCTGCTGGTGGTCGTGCTCGCCTGGATCTTTCCCGGGGAGTTGCGGCCGCAGGCGCCGTTTCGGTGGGCGCCGCTGCACTGGGTGCTCGGCATCGCGTCGTACGGCCTCTTCGGCGCCGCGGTGCT